>CAYFUV010000197.1:0-19227 GCA_964346435.1 uncultured Candidatus Bathyarchaeia archaeon
ACAAAAAATAACGCATGATGTAATTATCAAAAGGAATAAGGAAGGGTTAAAGGAATCTAATTAGACTCTTCCTCTTTGTATGAAAGAGGATTATTCTAATACCATTCTCCAAGTCTTCGTTGTTTCTGTTTCCAACTCAAACTATCATTTCTCGAAGTTGTTCCTCGTGATAATTCATAACTTAGCCAACGAATGATTTCCTGATAGTTGCGTGATCTACAGAAAGCCAGAGAGCCGGATTTCAAATTATTGGTGCATATTTTTTGAAGTGATACTAATAGTGATTTGTCAAGCTTTTTACTATGAAGATGTTTTATCACATGCAAGACTTCTTTATGAACAGGGTTGCAACCGCCATAGACACCACAACTTGCTTTCAATAATCTTCTTACTACAGATTGTCTGAATTTAACATCTATTTGAATCTCATGATCAGAGATGTAAGGCACAATAGTCCAAGTTCCCTCACTTGGTTCTCTACAACGCTTTATCCAGACTTTCATATTCGTTGAACCTGAGTCTCCTACGGCGTATGTTTCACTAAATTAGATTTAACTAATTACATATTATAGATATTAGGACTAGGTTCTGAAAAGTCCAGATTAATAAGAGGATAATAATTCTAAAAATCCATTTAAGGAATATTGTACGAAATATGGGGCAAAAATACGACTGCCAAAATGTCTGCATCATCAAATGCGTCACCTTGAGTCCCCCAAAACCCCACCTTATCATCATTATTACTATGCACAAATTTAATTATGCAAATATTTGAAAACAGTAGCAGACAAAATAGATGGGCATCTATTTTCATGTCACACTCAACCCAGTGTCAACGGGTATTTACTTACTTTTTCTCTTCGGCATAAACATGCCAATTTCTTTCTTGTATTCTTTATATTCATCTCCGAATACTTTCTCAAGATTTCGTTCTTCCCAAAAAGTTTCAACTATCAAAAAAATTATAAAAAAAGGAAGTAAGTAAAGAGAATAGAGTCCGCACCAATAGAGGTACCAGCCTGTAAAAGTACTCATAAAACCAAGATTTGCAGGGTGTCTTATGATGCTGTATGGTCCAGTCTTAATGATTTTTTCTGGTAGAGCTGCCGCTTTCCCTCCACGGAATTCTATCTTCATAAGTGCTCTACTCGCCAGCATTGTAAGTATTATCCCAAAAAGTAGAATAATTGTTCCTATGATGGGTAGGGCTATGGTGCCTGATATTCTAGGCTGATCAATAAACGGAATATAAATTATGATAAAAAATACGAGGGCCCGTGCTAGTGCTAGTCCAAGTTTGGTACTTGTCTTTGCCTTTACCTTTAAAAGTAAACTTAAGCTCAGAATCGCAGCCACGATAACCGCTATGATTAGACCTTCGACATTCATAGACTTCACTATTTAGCTGACTTCTTATTTTTGAGCTTTTTTTTAGAAGAGAATATGCCAGATTCTGCCTCCAGTATACGCTCAATGAAGTTAAGATAGATTTTCCACACACGTTCTCTCCCTTCTATCGGAAGGTTCTTGTGGAGGGCATAAGCGGATAACGCGCTTGTGATACTCAAAATTGTGAACGAAGCTTCTTTAGCATAATCTGTATGAAATAGGCCTTCACGAATTCCTTGGTTCACAATCTTGGTTAGATAGGGAGTAATCTGCGAAATGAATCTTTTTTCGTGCTTGAGGTGTAAGGTCGCATTTCGCTCCTCGTGAATGAAATCGATAATCCTTTTCTTCTTCGGCTTTTTAGTCATTCCACGAAAAGAAGCTAGAATCTCTAATATTTTTTCACTTTCGTTTAAGTCCTTTTTGGAAGTAATTTCTTCAATGATCTCCAGAATTTCTTTTTGATACCGTAGAAGTATGGCATCTAAAATTTGGTCTTTGGATTCGAAATAGTAGTAGAAGGTGCCTTTGGCAACATTTGCCTTTTCAACGATATCTTCAACAGTTGTCCTGTCATAGCCGATCTCAATAAAAAGATTTTCTGCTATATCGATGAGCTCGTTATATCTTATATCAGGATCTTTCACGATTCTTTTTTTGGTAACTTGACTGGTTCTTTTATTATTGTCACTCAACATGACGTGTGAGCGTTGGCTGTCCATCAATTGCCTTTTTGTCAACATAGACACCGACTGATGGTCAGTCATTATTATTTGCTTTTATATAAACTTGTCTAATTTCTTCCATTTTCCGATTACGAAGTCTTCTATCGTGTGTGTGGGTACCTTGGTGCGCACACACACAGAAATTTTATGATTGTAAATATATTATTATTGAACAAATTAAGGAACGATAAATCATAAAACAATTATAAGGTATCGGAATTGAAAGTCGTTGAAATGAAAGAGGGGAGAAAAATTCCATTCTTTAAAGGTGCTAATGGAAGTGTTTTATTATCAAGTGAAAGACTCATGTCTGTACTTGTTGAGGTTGAGGCTGGAGAAAAAATTCCTATTCATTCTCACCCCCATGAACAGATGGGTATTTGTTTAGATGGGGAGGCGGAATTCAAGGGAGAAGAAGGAAGTATAATCATAAAAAAGGGAATGGTATATTTTTTTAGGTCAAATGAGAAACATAGCGTCCAAGTCGTAGGAAAAAAGAAGGGTGTGTTCTTAGATGTTTTCAGTCCACCTAGAGAAGATTATCTCAGTAGAATATGATGTATGTTAATTATAAGTTCGGTTTTTCTTATTTTATAAGGCGGCAAAGATAAATAAGACCCAGAATCTTCCAAGAAGTAAAGCTAAAGCCCAAAATGATAAAACTATTATCACTGGCCAGTGGAATTTGCACTTATACACTCGAGAGAGAAAAAAGCTGAAAATAGTAGTGCTGGTAATAGCCAAGTAGACTGGCAGCCTTATATTATAGAATATAAACGAGGGCTCCATCCAATATATAGCCGAGTTAGAAAAGGTAGCATAGCCAAAATTCATCAAAATACCTTTTATAAGAAAATACCAAAGGGCTCCAAAATAGACGACTGTGCCAATGATAATTTTTAGAAAAAATAAAAGATCTGGAGGACGATCCTGACTTGAAACCATTTCCTCTCAACTATTGATTTTTCTTTTTTTAAATAAACTTTCATTTTTATTTCTGATCCTTATCTACATTTACTACCCAAAGGAAGATATTACAAGATTTTTCCGTAAAATAATCAAAAAAGGTTTCTTTCCTCTATCTCCTTCCTATCTTCCTTTAGATAATTGCGTACATGAGATGAGATGCGTTACGTTATTTTGTGTGTGTGTGCGCACCAAGGTACTCTCTCTCTCGAAAATAACGCGACTCGAACTCGTAATTATTCAAAGGAAGAATGTAGTAAGATAAAGGAAGAATTGCTGTGCACACACATAGATGATATAACGCATGAGGTAATTAGCAAAAGGAAGGATGGAAGAAGCTAAAGGAGGATATTCTACTTAGGATGCTATGAAATGCATTCTACAAGATCCGCCCCGATTGTTCGATTACTCTTGAAAATGATGAGAAAATATACATAGTTGTTATATTCAGCGATTGCATAATCTACTATTCAATTTTTTTATGACAACAAAGAGGTAAATTTAGGAATTGATAAATAAAATTGCTAAGGATGAAATAAGCCGAAGGAAGCTTCCAACATTACTCGCGACCACCCTTGGTCGCGCGCGCTATGTAACTGGACAATTAAATATAGTAAGCGGAGGACTGATTGTTTAATGATAATTTATTCCCAACCCAAACATGTTTCAATGATCATTCTTATTTCTTAAAAATTCAAAAAATAAGGAGATTAACTGGCTATGATAAAAAATAAAGTTGCAATTATTGGAGCAGGAATGACTAGATTCCATAATAAACTTCATTTTGAGAAATCCCTAAGAGAAATTTTTGTTGAAGCCTATTTAGATTGCATTGAATCTGTAGACAATGGAATAAATCCAAAAAATATCAAGGGTTTATTTATTGCTACTACTGCAAGCGAATTTTTTGAACATCAATCCCACACTTCCTGTCTGGTAGCAGATTGGACAAATCTGATTCCAATTCCATCGACACGAATAGAAACTGCATGTGCTAGTTCTTCAACTGCATTGGAAATTGGAGTAATGTCTATTGCATCAGGAATGTATGATGTGGTCTTGGTAGGAGGAGTAGAAAAAATGACGACTTTACAAACAGATGAGATAACGTGGGCATTAATGTCTGGTATAGATCAAGCGTACGAGTGTCCCCAAGGAGTGAGTAACCCTGCTCTTTATGCAATGATGGCTAATGCTCACTTTAATAAATATGGCTCAACATGGGAGGAGTTGGCCTCTATATCAATAAAAAATCATCATAACGCTTCTATGAACTCAAAAGCACATTTTCAATCTGAAATAATTGATATTGCTCAGAAGATTTCTCAGAAAAAAGGACTTAAATTCAATAATGAAATGGATTTTTTAACGTCTCCAGCTAATCCATACATTTCCTATCCTTTAAGACTTTTTGATTGTAGCCCTGTTTCAGATGGTGCTTCAGCTATACTACTTGCCTCTTCAAAAATTGCGAAAAAGTTCACAGATACGCCTGTTTACATTACCGGATTAGGGCATACTTCAGGAACTATGTCTTTACATGATAGAAAGGACCTAACATCCATCCCAGCATCTGTAGAAGCGGGAAAAAGAGCATATAATATGGCTAAGTTTGGGCCAAAAGATATTGATTTAGCAATGGTTCATGATTGTTTTACTCCCGCAGAGATTATTGCAACAGAGGACTTGGGATTCTTTCCTAGGGGAGAAGGGGGTAAAGCAGCTATGGAAGGAAAAACCAGAATAAATGGAGAAAAGCCGATAAACACTGATGGTGGACTAAAAGCTAAAGGCCATCCAATTGCAGCCACTGGGACAGCTATGTCTTATGAAATTTGGAAACAATTGAGGGGCGAGGCCAATAGTCGACAAGTTGAAAACGCTGAAGTAGGACTGATTCATAATGTTGGAGCTTCCGGTGGAACTGTTATTGTTCAAATATTTAAAATGTGAAGGAATTTGAGTGAAAAACCATTTACAATTAAGTCTTTCTTCGAATATCTTAAAAATAAGAAATTAATGGGTACGAAATGCCTAGCGTGTGAAAATTTGATGATCCCTCCTCGAGTGATATGCAATAAATGTAATAAAAGAAAGCTTGAGTGGTTTCAATTCACTGGTTATGGAACTCTTGCAACATATACTGTACTTCATGTAGCTCCCACTTTTTTAAAAGAAAAATCTCCTTACATACTTGGAATTGTAAAACTTAATGAAGGGTCTATGATTACTAGCAGAATAATTAATATTGAGCCATCAGATCACTCAAATTTTTCAATTGGCATGAAGTTAAAAGTAGAATATATTGAAGAACATGATAATCCACTTCTTGCATTTGGGCCAGTGTAAATTATTATTTTTTAAAAGAAATCTTTGATTATTTGATTTAATCAAACAAGAAATCAAAAACACGATCCCTTGGTGCGCACACAACACACAAAATAACGTAACGCATCTCATGTATGTAGTGATAGAAAAGTAGTAAGATAGAGGGCGCGTCCATATTTTTAAATATGCAGATAGCAATCCATGTTACGATACTATAAAAGATCTTTATAGAATGAGAAGATATTGCTTATAACTATTAATAATAAAGGGATATAAAATGGAAACAACAATTTAAGGTTCCGGTTCTTCAGTAAAAGTCTTGTTGAGAAAAGTCTTACTCATCTGTGGCATCATCTCTTCACTGTTTTATGTCGCAACTGACATGCTCGCTGGAATGCTATGGGAGGGCTATAGCTTCATCAATCAAGCCATCAGCGAGCTGTCTGCTATCGGCGCTCCGACGAGACCAATCGTAGTGCCCCTTCTCATCATATATGTTGGGCTTTTAATCGCATTCGGATTGGGTGTCTGGAGATCAGCTGGTCAAAATCGGGCTCTGCGCATCACGGGAGGCCTGTGGATCGGAATCGGATTCGTCGGCTTGGCGTGGACGCCTTTCCCGATGCACCTAGGTGAGCCTGTGAGTTCGATTGCCAATACCCTACATTCAATTTTCGCGGGGGTTCAAGTGATCTTGACTCTACTGGCCATAGGGTTCGGATCTGTTGCATACCGAAATTGGTTCCGCTTTTACTCGATCGGGACAATCCTGACACTCCTCGCCGCTGGCGTTGTGGGATTTGGGCTAGTTGCTTCAGGACAGCACCCCCTAACCCCGCCGTGGTTCGGGGCTCTTGAGCGCATCAACGTTTACGGTTACCTGCTATGGGTAGCGGTGCTAGCTGTTGTCCTCTTAAATGAGGAAAAAGAGCCGACTGAAAAGCATTAAGAAATGGCATAGTGTTTAGGACGCGCGAGCGCTATATTCAATATCTAATCAAAATCGTAAATACGTATATCGCAGAGTATAGGCTTAAATTCAATGTTTGAGGGGAAACGCTTGGACGATTCAAATAAAGGCAAATCTATGGCCCTCATAGTTGCCTTCCTTACTAGATTCTCCTTTATCTTTTCGATGCAAGCCATCCCTCCCTTATTACCATTGATCATAGAAGAGTTCAGTTTGAGCTTTACCATAGCAAGCAGCCTCATGTGGTTTGTGGCTTTGCCAGGAGTTTTCATATCAATATTAGGGGGCATTTTGACTGGAAAATATGGAGTTAAAATGTTCTTAATTATTGGATTATCTATCTGTATTTTTAGCTCATTGCTATGTTTTTTTTCGCCCATATTTACTATCGTACAATTTTGCAGATTTTTACTAGGAGTGGGCGGAGCCCTAGCAGTAGTCTCCGCGTCAACTCTATTATTCGAATGGTTCGAAAAAGGTAGGTTAGGTATGGCTATGGGAGTTTTTGGTCTCTCTATGCCAGCCGGCACTGTACTGGCTTTTAATAGTCTAGGAATTTTTGCCTTAAAGTACGGTTGGAGGGGTTCTATCCTTATAACTGCGGCCATTAACCTTGCAGCTTTAATTTTGGGCTTGTTTTTGATAAAGGAGAAAAGAGATACACGATTTGAGAAGATCACTCTCGAGCCCTTTAGAAATATCGATATATGGATTTTGGGTTTGTTCTGGGCCTTCTTCAATATGGCAGGAATGGGCTATTCTACCTGGGGAAAAACCATCTTCACTAGATTTTATGGTTTGCCTTTGGAATTTTCTGACATATTGGCAAGTCTGCTCATGTTGGGAGTTCTCATACAACCTATTACTGGTTATTTTTCGGATATCCTAGGTAAAAGAAGGTTTCTAATGGTGATCTCTTGTGCATGCATGTTTTTAATACTCTTATTATTCTCACAACTACAATCTGCCTATTTTTTGGCCTTAGCACTAATGATGGGGTTCGGCGTTTCATTTATACCACCGAATACTTTTGCTCTTTCTGGGGAAATTCTTGGAGTTAAGAAAGGCGCGTTAGGTTTTGGAGTTATGAACACCTTCTTGAACATCGGATTAATTCTTGGACCTTTATCATTAGGGTATGTTTTGGATTCAACGGAAAGTAGTTATCTCAGCTTCCTAACTTTGGCTATTTTTGCTTTAGTAGCATTAATCTTTGTTACCCGTTTACGATCTTAATTGATAGCTCGCGCTTTTTTGTGGCATAAATCTAGAAAAAGTTCTAATTAAAATGAAATGAGTGATTCAGAAAAGAAGCACGCACCCATTGCGTATTTGAAAATATTTTGTGTGGGTGCATATCTTAATGCACATTCACACTTGGTAGTTTATGGTGTTCTCGATCTTTTCACGCATGTTTGTATCAGGTCTTTAAGATAATAGTTCGTCTTTTTAGGTCGTATCTGGTGGCTGCCACATGCCTGTTAATGTAAATTCGCTGTCAACAATATAGGCTATGTGATTATCAGGCGTCGGTATGAAATCAAATGAAGCTTCGAATTCACCTTGACCTCTCGCGCCGCTGATAAAGTTCCAATTACCGCTAATAGTGATTCTTAATATTGGGATAGAAGTAGGCGGTGGGTATGGATTAGTAATACTTCCGACAATTTCAAATGGTTGGCTCTTCCCATTCATCTCGATTTCATAAGAGCCTTCATCTACGATAAGCATTCCTTGGAAGATCCCTGCTTGGGAGAGATCAACATTCGCTTTATAAGTAATTGTAAAGTCGCCTTCTATATCACCCGAGATACTTCCGATAATATCACGTTCAAGTACCATCCACCTTAAGCTTTCTCCAGCGGGTATCACTACAGCATCAGGCGGATTGGATATGGAGTTAATTGTTCCTTGGGCATTAAATTCAACGGGCTTCATAGCCTGGATTTCGGCAGGTATCAAAAGGATCAGCGTCAAAGCGAGCATAAGACCAAAAGCAAAAGTTTTCGCTTTCATTTTCTCACCTTATTTAAATAATAAGTTTTTAATCAAAACATATATAAAAATTGCGTATATGTAACACATAAAAACATTTAAATAAATATTCATTGAAATACTGGCTAGTATAGTGAAAAATCCTATTGCTCATAGTCGCTCATCCCTTCGAAAAAGCGAAAAAGAGTGATGAAATCGCTTGGATCTTAGATAGGGTAAGAAGAAATATTGCAGAAAATACTCAAACATGCATCATGTCTACGTACCATACTATAACCAAGGATGATCTTTCAGATTTGTTTGATAACAAGCTGGTATTCTATGTAGATATTATTCATGATGAAAGTTACCGATTAATCAGTGAAAGGAATTTCGTAATTAATGACAATTTATTAGATATCAGCGTTTTTATTTCTGGAATTATTGATAGTAGCAAGGAAAATATGATATCGATAGATATAATATGTACCAATTTTTCGGCTTTAATTCACAATTTAGGTCAAGAAGAAGTATTTCGATGTCTCACTCACAAGAACCCGGAATTCGATGATGGAGTTAATCTCATCGTACTCATTAATCCAAAGAGCCATCCAGGGCAAGTTTGGGAGCAATTTAAGAATCTAGCTCGTGAAGTGATCGAAATAAGAGGCGATAAAAAATGAATGTCGAACCTCTGATGAAATTTCTAAATGAGAGAAGAATTCATGAAAAGCAAGAAAAGATGCTGAAGAGGAAATTTAATCTAATGAGTAAAACCGCGATAGGGAAGGAGATCGGAATAAATAGGCATGCGAAAATCGATGACTTGCCATTGACGTCCTATCCGCTGTATAGAAAATTTTTCAACAATCCGATTCAGGAAGCGTTCATGTACCCATTGAAATATTATACTAAAGCCTTAACGACAGGCTCCATGGCTAATCCAAAATGGTATTTGAATCCCCTTCCCATGGAAATTGATTCAGCTGTCGCTAATTTGTCTTCAATAATGACGGTTTTACATGATGGAGAAAGATATCGCATAGAAGAAGGGTATACTATATATGCAAATTTAGGTCCTCCTCCATTCCAAGGAGGAATAAGTTGGAACCGCATGATAAAATCAAAACCAAGTATCTCGAAGATCATTTCTCTATTCAAATTCTACGAGCCTTCCAGAATATTTGAACTATCTAAGATATTGAAATTATCCAAAAAATTGAATTTCTTGCCTCCTGATCAAGGCGCTCCATACCTAGAAAAGGTTGAGATATTCATAAAGAATTACAAGAAAATTGATGTAGCTTTGATGGTAATAGGTACGTTCTTAAACCTGGTACATCCACGAGTTAACGAACCGATTCCATTGAAAGCATTTGCTACGTTGGATCCTTCAGGAGACTTCTATCGCGAGGAGATAAAAGAAATTACTGGTGTTTATCCATCTACTGTTTATGGATCGACTGAAACTGGGACCTGCGGAATCCCATCACCAGAACACACAATGGGATTATTCTTCGACTGGAGAACAGCATATTATGAATTTTTACCAGAAAAAAATTTCTGCTCCACGGATATCCGAAAGAAATTTGAATCCAAAGTTATACCGCTGGATGAAGTAAAAGTTGGAAAGAAATATCAACTTATAATTACTAATCTACAGTCTGAATTGACCAGATATATAATGCCTGACGTATTTCAATGCATATCGAAAGGGGATAACCTACTTGGTATTGATTTTCCAATTTTCAAATATCATACACGGGCTTTTAACCAAATTTCTCTCCATAATTTTACAATCATAGATGAGAGGACTATTCTATCCGCATTGAAAGCCGCAGATTTAAAGATAAATGATTTTACTGCTAGATTAGAGGTAGCCGATGGGATGGATTATTTAGCCCTTTACATCGAGCCGATTAAGAAGTACAAAAAAAGCGCACTATTAAGCGCAATTCATAGAAGTCTATGCGATGTAGACAAAGGCTATTCTGAAATTAGTAAGTATCAAAAATATACTCCATTAAGAATTACAATTCTGCCCAGAGGTACATTCTCGGAATTTCTTAAAAAGAAAATTGGAATGGCGCGTGTAATAAGAATTAATATGAATAGTGAAGATTCTGAGCTGCTGTCCAAAATAAAAGAATCGAGGGAAAGAAATGTTAGAATTTGATATAATCCTTCGCTTAATCAATTCTCTTTTTACAATAGGGCTGGGATTATTTCTACTCTCCATGTATATTTCAAAGAAAACAAGATTTATCTCGCTTTTAGCATGGTCTATTGCTTTCATATTTTATGGGATTGAAATATTGGCAAGAATCTGGTTACCATACAATTCCATGATAGTTGCTATATCCAGCTTCATTATGGCTCCCCTATTTATTTTGGGTACTTCCATTTTGATAAGAAAGATTTGGATTTATATGCCAATAACTTTGGTTCTCCTATCTATTGCAATTTATCTGTATCCATCAGAGCATTATTGGAACTTTGGGATCTTTGCATATTATGGTGTCATGACAATTGCTGTGGCTAATTTAAGATTTGTCATGGGGAATGTGGCTAATCGTCTCATTGTCGGTTGGACAATTCTATTGGTTGGGAATATACTTTTCTTAAGTATATTTGATTTTGAGTGGATAGCAGACTTAGCTGCAATACCTGCAAAAACATTATTGGCTCTAGGGATGCTGGACCAAAGGTTTGCTCGAATGATATTTGATATCAAAAAATTGTATAAATCATTTTCATCGCGCACATAAAACATGTTAAGACTATTCATATTTACTTGTTCTAAATGCTTTTACGAGAGTCATAAGCAACGCCTAAATAATCATTCGGCGAAAAACATATTTTGAGATCTTAGTGTGCGTGACTAAACAACCAAATCAAATCGTTAAAAAAACGAAAAATTAGTTGTTTATTGCTCTATTTGTCATCAATACTGAAATCAAAGACCAAGATCTCTTCAGCAATTGGACGAAAATATTTTTTGGCAAAAGTTTGATGCTTAATATGTGGTAGATAATTATCACGATCTCGTGAATTGCGAAATCTTACAATGAATCCATATTCAAATCCTAAGTTTTTATTTTCTGGGCTATTATTGCGACCATATTTTATCGATACAATGCCAGGTACTTCATCCTTTATTTCTAGAAGTTTTTCATAAAACGATTCGATCTGTTCTTTTGTAATTCCAGTTTTTATTTTGAATAATACAATATGTTCGATCATAAATCTACCTTACAAATTGTTACTTTATAAATTATGGGCACGCGTGCTAAATTGCGCGTATTTAACCTTATCAATGGACCGACATTCAACCTGCGATAATTGTTAATGCGATATTATCAACGCACGCCAAGGGAACCTAAAATATTTTAAATTCTAAGGTGGATGGCATAGCTAATAGATGATTGAATCTCTGAAAAATATTCCGTGCTAGGAAGATATGTGGTTTGAAATTGGATTCGAGATACCACGATTCAATATGTGGTTCTAAAGGACCTGTAGAAATAGTCCAAAGATATTATGCACGACATCTTCTTGAGGAATGTCCAAGATGCGGTGAAAATAGGACAGAGTAAAGATTCTTCAGTTTCTATCTCAAAGGCTTAAAGAGAAAGTAACGGGAGAAAGGAATTTAGAGTGCTTAGCCCGTGGAATGACATATTTTGCCAGAGTTTGTTATGAATTTTCGAATGGTGTTTGGTTCCCAGTAGGCGAAATTCTAACCGGATTTGAGAGGAGACATAAGTCATCCTGTGGAAGAGACATAAGCCTTTTAATCAATAGATTTGCAGACGGTTTTAGCGGCTGTGCAACCGGATTAACTTATTGTGGAATTTCGCCTGAGGGCGATGTTCTTCCATGTGCTCCTGCAACAAATATTAAGCTAGGTAACCTGAGGAATGAGAGTTTGGAAGAAATCTGGACAAATCATAAATTATTTAATCTAATTAGAAACCGAAATAAAGTTCAAGGTTCGTGCGGCAATTGTAAATTTAGAGGGGTACGTGGTGGATGTAGGGTTACAGCATATGGAGATATAGGTAATTGGCTAGGTTCCGATACAAGCTGCCCATTCAATAACGCATAAAATCATTGAATTGGGAATTTTATATTTCGTCATCGTGCACCATATAGAGCGCACGCTTTAGGTTTTTTACGATCATAAACAACTTTCATGATAAATCAGTCACCCTTCATTGATCCCATAAATTCTTTAATAGTTTTATATAATGAAATACCGATTCAGTGAATTTACTTTCAATGGTAGATAAGGCGTGCTAAGACTATGCGAATAAATTCTAGGATGATCTTAGGAATTCAATTGGCCATAGGCATCATCATAATCGCTGCGGCCGTATGGTATGTTGGAGCACAAGGATTATCGCGAATCTTAGCTTCTGCTCATATTGAGTTCATAGCGCTTTTTTTTGTCACTTATCTTGGCATGAATGCGATATTCGCTTTTAGGCTAGTACGAGTTTTAGATTCGATGGGGCATAAGATTGGGTTCTGGAACACTCTATTAATACAATATGGTGGAATGCTTGCTAGCGATTTTACACCTGCTAGGTCAGGATACTTCGCAGTACCAGTAATGATGAAGGATAAAGGAGTGCCCGTATCTGCAGGGCTTTCTTCGATTGTAGGCGTTCAATCCATCGAGTTCTTAGTCAAGATGATCGGTGGCACTATAGCGATAGCCTATCTTACATCAAGAATTCAGTTATCTAAGGAAATCTTCATTCTATCGATCTTCGCAGTAATTCTGATGCTCATTGGTAGCGGATTATTAGCATTAGCTATGTGGTGGAAAAGAGCTACTAGAATCTTCGAGTACATGCATAGAATTCCTATAGTTGGCAGAATATCATCCTTACTTATGGGAAAAATTTCAGAGTTTCAAAAAGAGGCAGAGAAAGTCAAGAATATTATTAAAGAGATTGCCCTCCTAACCATTGCTTCTTGGATCGTTAAAGGACTAGAGTGGTACTTTATAGCCTTAGCCTTAAATATCGACCAAATATCTTGGTTTGGATTCTTTTTACTTCATCCTTTAATTACAGCACTATCCTTTCTTCCACTAACTCCTTCTGGACTTGGCTTTCAGGAAGGGGGATTGGTCGGTGTTCTATACTTGCTGGGTATCGATCTTAAGGTAGGGTTGGCTTTTGCAATATTAGTCAGAACCTTAACGATATTAGAAGATTTGATAGGAATACATTCGATATCCAAAGTCGGAGTTAAGGCTCTCAAAGCAATTTGAGTGTGCTTGAATTTTAAAAAATTTTTTTGGTTATTCAAGCCTCTTTATGATATGGTATCCGAACTTTGTTTTTACGATAGGTGAGATCTCTCCCTTCTGAAGAGCGAAAGCTGCGGTTTCGAATTCCTTAACCATTTGTCCACGACTAAAAGTACCCAAGTCTCCTCCACGTTTTCTTGAAGGACAGAGAGAAACATCCTTCGCGATTTTTGATAACTTTTCTCCTTTCTTCAGTTTTTCTAGAACTGCACTTGCTTCTTTCTCTGTTTTTACAAGAATGTGTGCGCAATGAGCTTTGTTTGACATAAATTGTGATCACATCATTTCATTTATAATAGTTATTTCATTATCTCGTATTTTTAACTCAATCTTCCATCATGAACTTGACGAACTGTTCTTTTGTTCTAGGCTCCAATGTATAATTATGTTTCTTTTCGTATCCAAGTGTAGAATAAGGCTTATCTCCATAATTATGTCCAGGGTAGACCTCCAATTCATCACTTAATTTCATGATTCTATTGAAGAGGCTATCATAAAGGTCCTCTGAGTCTCCACCAGGAATGTCGGTCCTTCCGCATTCCCCGACAAAGAGTGTGTCTCCAGTGAATAGCTTATTACCAGCCAGCAAGCATATACTCTCAGGAGAGTGCCCTGGAGTATGAATCACCTTAATTTTTATATTCCCAACGTCTAATGTATCTCCATCATTCAAGCCAGCATGCTTTCTTGAACTAGCCTTTTTATGCATTAGTATCTTTGCACCGGTTCTAGAGGCCAGTTCTTCGTTTCCAAAAGTATGGTCTGAATGGGCATGAGTGTTAATTATATATTTAATCTTCAGATTATTCTCATCTTCTAGTCTCAGAATCTTCTCGACTTCTCCCGAAGGATCGATGACGGCAGCAAGTTTCGTCTCTTCGTCACCGATTATATAACAGAAGTTTTGACCGGCAGAGGCATGAATTTGAGAAAATATCATAATCTTCGCCTTTAGACTAACCTCTTTCTAAGGATCCTATGGCAAATATGAAGTTTTCTCTCATTTCTGGCTTCTTTCCTTTGTAGAACATCCTCAGAATCTCAAAGTCAATTTCGAACTGTAGCTCTTTTAACTTGTTTGCGAGCTCAATATTCTTCGCTATGATCCCTAGATTAATCTTAATGCCTTTATTATTACTTAGGAAGGCTTTTAGAAGGCCTATACCTTTTTCAAAATATTTGGGATCGCATATCCAAGGTCCTATCTCTGCAACAGTTGCAGATCCTGTACCCATAATATATCCTATGATTTCCTTATTAGATCCCGTTACCCAGCAAAAATTATTGAAATTTTTGAAAATTCTTGTTAAGACCTTCTTTCTATTTGCGCCAAAACATTTAATATCAAACTCCAAAACATATTCCAGATCCTCGGGCGCTATCATCCTACATTCTTTATTAGAGTGCTCACTTCCTTTTCCGACAAATTCAATAAATTGTTCATCCTCATCAAATCCAAAGTTACGGTAGAATCTAGAAGTCTCTGGATAAGAATACAAACCAATGAAATCCATAGATTTGCTCTCAAGGTATTCAATTGCGTGCTCTACAAGTTTAGAGCCCACATCTCTTCGCTGATATTTTGGAGAAATAATAACGTTTCCAATCCATCCAAGATTTTCATAAGTTATTGTAGTAGTAATCCCAATCCTCTTATCATCATCTGTGGCAATAAAGCAACCTTTGGGTTCAAAATAGATCATCCATTCAAAATCTCTTAAAGAATAATCCCACTTCATCAGATCCGTTAATCTTAACGCATAATCAAAGTCATTCTGGGTCATTTCCCTAATTTGTATCATTTTTCTCCAACGATCGAAATTGATCAGGGCTCAAAAAGCGCATTATCTTTCATAATGCCCGCGCGCTATCTCTTTGTTCTATTAATTATATTGGAAACTGTTTCAATAACGTATTTTATATGAGAAGCGTTCACGCCCCTATGGGTGACCATTCTGACTACGGTTCTTCCAAATTTGCCAGCTTTAATTTCAAAATTCATAAGTTCCGAAATGAATCGCTTGGAATCGAATCCTAATGAAGAAACATCGATCAGAACGATATTGGTCTGAACTCTTTTAATGTCTATATCCAATCCCAGATCTGTTAATCCCTTCGTTAGAGTCTTTGCGTTCTCGTGATCTTCTTCGAGTCTATCGATCATCTTCTCCAAGGCTATTATTCCTGGGGCCGCTATTACACCAGCTTGACGCATTGCACCCCCGACTCTTTGCCTATTAACACGAGCTTTTTCGATAAACTCTTTTTCACCTGCAATCAATGAACCAACCGGTGCGGATAGACCTTTTGAGAGGCAGAAAGAAACAGAATCAACCTCTTTTGTCAGATCTTTGATATCAACATTCAAGGCGATTGCAGCGTTGAAGATTCTGGCTCCGTCCATATATGTCTTTACATCGTTTTTTTGGGCTACTTCAGCTGTCTCTTGGATCTGTTTCGAAGTTATGCAAGTTCCCCCGGCCCTATTATGTGTGTTTTCTAGACAGATAATTCTGGCTTCAGGTTCATGTACTTTATGTTGTATCATCAACCTATTCTCAATCTTCTTCGGATCCAGTGCACCTAGATGGCCTTTCACTAGGATGGGCATGATACCAGCGATTGATGAGATTGCTGACGCCTCATAATAGATCATATGAGATTCCTCCTCCAATATCGCAGCATCTCCTCGCTGAGTGTGAGACATAACCGATACTAGGTTCGCTTGAGTTCCGCTCGTCACTAAAAGCGCGCTCTCTTTTCCCGTTTTCTCAGCAGCAATTTCCTGAAGTCTATTGACTGTTTCATCTTCACCATATTGGTCGTCACCAAGCTTTGCATTTAATATGGACTCAAGCATCTCATTTGTAGGGAGAGTCACGGTATCGCTTCTTAGGTCTATTATCTCCAAATTCTCAACCCATTGAAGTTTTATGGAAAAAGCACAAAATATCTTAATTTAAAGATTGTCTAAAAGTGCCTATCTAATCTATATGTGCCATATAGATAGAAAAATAGAATTGAAAAGTGCGCGCCCTTTGCATTACGCTAGTCATATTTAGACATAAGCCAAAACTCGTTTCCGTCAGGGTCCTTGAACATTGCATACTTCACGTTCTCATTCCATTCAGCCTTGCCGAGGTCTCTAGTGAATTCGACACCTTTCTTTTTCAATTCTTGATAGGTACTTTCAATATCTTCAGCGAAAAAAAGAATTCCAGTATTTCCTGGCTCAAGGGCCTCAACTTGACATAAATGAATGCCTGTTGATGAGCCCGGAGGTCCGACAACAACCCAATGTTCCATATCATCTTGAACTTCAAATTCTAACTTATCTCTATACCATTCTTTGGATTTATTTATATCAGAAACAACGACTGCAATACTTCTTATTCTTTCAATTGGCATCTATTTCAACTCTCATTTAGTCTTCACTATCTTAGGTTACTATTAAAATATAGTCTATTGAGGTTTACCTAAAAAATATTGAATTATCAATTAAAGATTTGAAGATAAAGAAATGCTGGATGGCATATCGGGATGTTAACCCTCGATATCGCATGGATCAAGCATCAAAAACAAAATTCAAGTCAAACGAATAAAATGCCAATTCCGTTACTAACCTGATGTTTTCCCCTCACAATTTCCATATACTTAAAGTCTTCTTTAATTTCATTCCAGAATTTATCTACTTCCGACCAATTTTCAGATTGATGTGTCACTATGTCGTGAAGGGCTATTATCTCGTTTTTTCTAACTGAAGGGGAGTATATCTCAAAATCTTTTTTCACGCCATAATAAGTATGGTCGCCATCAATGAATAGTAGATCAATTTTTTTGTCATTCAAAATTTTCTTGACAATTCTAAATGTATTGAGATCATGAGAATCACCCTTAATTAGGTAAATTTTCTGCCTTGCCCTTGCAAAAGATTTGTAAAGAGGGATTTTCCAATCAGGGTAGCCCCCGCCATATGGTCCACTAGTCAGATCACCAGGCAGATCAATACTAATTAATGATGCTTCATCATCAACAACTCCAGTAAGTAAGAAAAAGGTACCACCCACGCCGCTTCCGATCTCCAATATGGTCTTTAGTTTAATACTTTTTATTAACTTCAAAAAATCGGATATTTCTTCTTTAATATGAAGTGGTCTAATGTATGAGGGTAAATTGGAAAAAAAGGTGCAACGTTGAAAGAAAAGGAAAAATCCACGTATTTAGAAATTGACATATTTTCTAAAAGCTCTGACCTAAACCTTGCGACAGAGAACTTTTCTAAAATGTGAGCCATGAATGATGGGGGATACCTGTAAAATCTTGACAATATTCTCCCTGAAAATGTCGAAGGACGCCCTCGTGTGCACTCCTTGACTTTTTTTGGAAGAGTAATTTTCAAATTGTTTTACCATTTTCAACCCTGATAATGAACTTAAATGCAGGCATAGATTCGCGAATCCCTTCCAACCTATCTCAGCGTTTTCATCATCGTATTGCAACTCTGCTGATTGCAAAACAGTCATTGATCGAGATGCTGTAGCGGGCGCGCTCAATACGCGTGTCATTTCTTTGTTACATTTGTAGATATTACTTAAATGCTCTTACTTTAACACTCGTAATTTTTCCAATTAATTTATCATCCAAACCAGGTTGATTGTATGTATTTTGGGAAATTATGCTGACGTCCCTAAATCCAGCTTTTCTTATTGTATCCAAATATTCTCTTTTCTCCAGAGCCCCACCAATACATTCAGCCCACGCATCAAAGTTCTTTTTTATCTCTTCCGGCAATTCTCCTTCCGTAACTAAATCAGAGATTAAAATTCTTCCACCAGGTTTTAGAACTCTATAAGCTTCTTGATATGTTCTTAATTTATCGGGGGAGAGGTTGATAACGCAATTGCTAATAATCACATCTACCGAATTATCATCAACTGGCAAATTCTCAATTTCGCCAAGTCTAAATTCCACATTTTTATACCCATTTTTCTTTGCTATCTCGTTAGCTTTTTTAACCATATCTTCTGTCATATCGACTCCAATTACACGTCCGTTTGGCCCAACTTTATTTGCAGCCAGAAATACATCAATTCCTCCTCCTGAACCCAAATCCATGGCAACTTCCCCCCCTTTCAAATCTGCAAGAGCAGTTGGATTTCCACAACCTAGACCCATTATGGCTTCTTTCGGTATTTTTCCAAGTTCTTTCACAGAATAACCGATTCTTTTTGCTTGTTCCATCACATCATATCCGCAAGGACCGCAAGTTGAGCAACAACTCGAACTTTCCTCAGCAATTTGGGAATATCTTTTCTTTACAATTTCCTTTACTTTTTTATCTTCTATCTTAAAATCCCCCTAAATAACAAGTTTTTAATGGAACGTATCATTTTTACCGTTAAAATTGTTCAAAAATTCCAATTGATTAAAGCGCAAGCTAAAAAATATTCGAATACACTTCGCCATATATAGAGCGTCCTATTTAACTTCTTTGTCGGATGTATAGCTAAAAGCTATGCAAGCAATCTGGCTATTGAGCCTTATTGATTTGA
>CAYFUV010000198.1:0-14084 GCA_964346435.1 uncultured Candidatus Bathyarchaeia archaeon
TTGTGGTTTTCACCTTTATTGTGTCTTACTTCGTCATCCATCAAATTCGGTCAACAGGTTTTTTCACTATAAGATTCGGCACGTTCGAGATGATCATGCTTTATGGTTCTCTGATTGAATGGATTGTTATAGCTGCCTTGGAAGGGTTTGGTCGCAAAAACCTTTCTCGCGACATTGATGCTTTTGGCGGAATTATTTTTGTCACTATAGGGGCTGTTTGGCTCTTTGTGGTCTTTCCCTGTGAATGTGCTTATTTTGCAGATGTGTTACCAGATTTTCTCAGATTTCTAGTGCAGTGGATTTCCAACGAAGTCGCTCGAGTGGTGATAGTGCTATGGATCATCGTGCATCTGGTTGCGGCAGTTTATTATGGGATATTACGCGTGTTCGTTCGCAAGGCGCGCATGATGATCGAAAAGTCGAGGGATTGACAATCAACTCAAGAATAATATTCTTATTAGAACTGCCATTATGAACAAAACTAAAATTGTAATGAAAACCACTCTGTCCTGTTTCCTCTTTTTATCATCATGTGGTTCCATACAATATTTCTTAATGATTATTCCCAGAGCGAAGGCAGCGACAAATACAAACAGATATACAACAGGATTATTAAATCCAATCATATTTAATCTCCACGCAAAGTAAGAAAAGAATACCAGTATCAATGCAAGCCCTCTGAGAACATGCTCTTTCATGAGTGTTCCTCCTAATTTGTTAGGTTTTGTTGTTATGCTCAATAGTTATCACTATTTTTCCTTTGTGGTGTCCTTCTCCAAAATACCGGAGAGTTTCAGGAACCTCACTTAACGGGTAACATCTATCTATAACAGGTGCTACTTTGCCGGCTTCAAAAAGCTCTTTTATAAAATCTAAACCTTTGTTTGGTTTTAACATTAGGATCCCCATTTTCTTACTCCCGATCATTGAAATCAATGGTCCCAGGTTCAGAAGTTGGAAAGCTAGAGAACTAGAACCTCCAATCATGACAAATATTCCCTTGGCGCGTAACGCGCGCTAAAATTTTTGGCGGACCCGCAGGGATTCGAACCCTGGACCCCCGGCTTTCCTCACAAATTCCATATTTAGAGGGCCGGTGCTCTCTCTGTACTTTTGGTTATCCAGGCTGAGCTACGGGTCCGTAAAATATTATTGAATTTAGTCCACTTTTCTCCTTAAGAATTTAGCTCAATCATTAATAAAAATTACAATAGCGAAACTTACGCACCGAACATCAGTTATTCTATGTATATTCCTGGTCTATAGGGTTTGGATAGTTTTGCTCTGTTTTCAGGGTCATATCGCTTCTCATCGTCTTCTTTATAGACTTCTATCTCACAATTCAATTCTCTTCTTAAGAATGAGGACGCATTCGTAATAGTTTCATATTCATCTATTGTACCAACCTTTATCCTATTCTGTCTTAATTCTTTCGGGATTCTTGAAATGTCTTCAGCCATCTTCTTCGTAAAGCCAATAATTTCCTTTTCATCTACTTTTCCCTTCAATTCTCCCATCTGCATCGCTCCCTTAATAAGTTCGCTTATCTTTGCTCCTTCTTCGCTCAATATCTTACCGAATAAATCCCATTTCCAGTCTGGAGAAACATAGTATACAATTTTGTGGAATTGCTTCTTCATCACTTTTATTATATCATTAGTATCTTCCAGAATTTTTCCTATCAACCTTTCTCTTTCCTCAGCCGCCAGGTCAACTTTGCTTTCATCATAAATTGGCCAGTCGGAGATCGCAACGAAATCCTCTACTCCCATTTTTTGCCATACTTCTTCGCAAAGATGCGGGATGAAGGGGGAGAGCAACCTAACCCAGATGTTCAAGAATTCTCTGGTCGCCTTCGGATCGGGTTCGTCTGTTCTTCGCAGATACCATCTGAAATCCTTCCAAACTTCGAATAGAGCGTTCTCTGTGGCGGTTCTTGTCCTCAACTCATTCATGCTCTCCTCAACCTTTTTTATCCTACCTTGAATGACGCTCAATAACCATCCTTCCAAATGCGTAGATTTGTGTTTGCCCCTAGATTCCAAAACACTATTGGCAAGTTTGAAAAATGTACGGACGCGATCCCTTATCTCTATTAGCGCTTCTTTTCTCCAATCCGGGTCATCCATATTCTCTCCTCCGAGTAGCAAAGCACATCTCGCTATATCGGCCCCTTCACTATCTACAGCATCCTTTATTGTGATTATGTTCCCCTTGGACTTCGACATCTTTTTACCCTCGATCATCAACATTCCGTTTACTGCAACCGATCTTGGAAATAGTTTTTCATCGAATAAAGCAGCGTGTTGGAATAGGAAGAAGGTCAGGTGGTTAGGCAATAATTCCTTTGCTGAATTCCTAAAATCAACCGGGTACCAATAAAGAAACTCTTCTCGCATCGATTCCAATACTTTTTGTTCAATTTTTGTTTTCTCGGCTATTTTTTTCGAACTTCCTTCACCAAAGAAGACATAGTCGAAGACGGAATCAGAAAGCTGATCTCCGCGTATCCTATAACGAACAATATGTTTTCTTATCGTATAGAACGCCATATAGACGGTTGAGTCGCTAAGTGTCTCGACGATCCAGTTCTTACTCCAAGGTAACGGCGTTCCTAAACCTGTTTTTCTTGCACATGGCCAATCCCTGTACCAATCTATGACATCATGGAACCATTGTCTTGCCGCCTCAGGATATACTTTAATACTATCCAGAAGCTCGTGAGTTCTTCTCTTCCAATCAATATCTGAATATTTTAAGAACCACTGGCCTTCAAGGACTTTAACGATGCATGGCGTCATACATCTACAAATAACCTTCTGAGGAAGGTCGTACATCATATCCAATATCTTCTTATTCTTAAAATCGGCGATAAGCTTGTCCTTGACTTCATTAACTTTCTTACCAGCATATATGCCACATATTTGCTTCAAAATTCCGGAATGGAATTCTTTCTTATATAAGATCTTCGTAGCTTTATCACACTTTTCGTCAAATTGATCCTTAACGCCCAATTGATCAACGATCTCGATGGCGGGAAATTCACCAAAACCTTCTATGCTGATCATCGAGATAGGCTCGATGCTGTCAAGAACTTCACTTTTAATATTAAACTTGGCAAGCAGCTCTGGGCTTTTTCTCAAGTCCCTCAAAGCTATCCAATCGAATGGGGCATGGGCAGGAACGCTATAAACAACCCCGCTTCCACTCTTCGGGTCAACGAACCAACCTGGGAGTATTATTAACTCTCGTCCTCCCACGGGCTCTGAACATACTTTTCCTATTAATTCCTTGCTTGACAAATCTCCAACGACTTCAACTTTTTTCAATTGTTCCTTTAATTTTTCAGCCGCTTCTTTACTGATGATCCATAACTCGTCGTCTACTTTTGCTTTAACGTATTTTACATCTGGATTTATCCAAAGATTGGTAACTCCAAATATAGTCTCAGGCCTGAAAGTCGCGGCGGGCAACCAAAAATCTTCAAATTTGAATTTTATCAATGCGTATTCTTCTGCAGAAGCGCCTTCGCCCTCCAGCCTATCATGATCTCCTGTTGGGCTCTCGCAATTGGGACACCATATTACAGGATGTGTTCCCTTGAAAACGTACCCATTTTCCTTTAGTCTTTTGTACTGCCACTCTATAAAACGACTGAAAGTTGGTTCTAGGGAAGTTGTGTGGAATTCTCTTCTCCAATCTATCGATAGACCAATTTTTCTTGCAGCTTCCCTATTCTGTTTAGTGTAATATCTTGCAACATAGGCAGGATCCACAAACTTTTCAATTTCTTCATCTTGAACGCCATCGATTTCTTTGAACTCCCTGAGCATATCAGGATCTTTTTTCCTTACCCTCTCCGAGGCCCCAGCGATAGTCTCGCCTGTCCAATGCCATGCCCATGGAAAAAGGACGTTGTATCCGTGCATTCTCATATATCTTGCATATGCATCGACGCGAGTAGCCGTGAAGGCATGACCGACATGCAATGGACCGTTCATATATGGAAATGGAAATGTAACAAATATTTTCTTCTTTTTTGGATCTGGATCCGCCTCAAATATTTTCGCTTCGGCCCATTTCTTTTGCCATTTTTCTTCTATTGCCTTCCATTCCAAATAAAAATACCATCCTAGTGCTTCATCTGTCTTGATAAAAGTTCCTTAGTCATATTCTTCGCTTTTTTTACTTCTATTACTTTCGTGCCGCCTCCTTGACCGAAGAATTTTTTACCTCCTCCCTTTCCGCCCGCTAATTTTGCCAACTTATTTGCTATTTCTCCAGCATCCACTCCAAGCTCAATGGCTTTTTTCCCTGCATGAACTAATATCCTTGAGAATTTTTTAGCAAGTATGAATACTACGACCGTAGAGGGCGATTTGTTGACAATTTCCTCACCCAGCATTATCAAGTCTCTCTCGTCCTCCAGAGTTCTCTTTTCAACTATAAATTTCAAACCATTGATGTCTAGTGATTTAGAAAGGAGTCCCCTCAGCTCATGCTTAGCCAATTGTGTCCTAAGTTTTTCTAAATCCTTCCTCGCTTTCTTATTTTCATCCAAATAATATTCGATCTTCTTCTCAATATCTTCAACTGGAACCTTTAATAGAGATGAGATTTTTGAGAGAATCCTATCCCTTTCTTGCATATAATCCAGGACTTGGGATCCTGAAGCAAATATTATCCTCTCTACTCCATCCTGTATTCTCTCGGTCCTAAGAATCTTCAACATTCCCACTTCGCTCGTGGTTTTCAAATGTATTCCGCCACATGCCTCAACATCCCAATCTCCAACCTTCACTATTCTTATTTCAGCACCGGGTACAGCTCCACCTTGGTATATCCTAAATCCATATTGACGTTCCGCTTCTTCTCTTGGAAGCCATGTGGTTGTCACAGGAATATCTCTCTTTATAGTTTCAAAAGCCAATTTTTCGATTTTGTTTATCTCTTCATCATTAAACGATTCATAATGAGAAATATCTAATCTACTCTTTTCTACGCCTTTCTCTACTCCAGCCTGCCATGCATGTTCGCCGAGTACCCTTCTTATTGCTCCTATAAGGATGTGGGTAGATGTATGGTGGCGCATTAGACTGAATCTTCTCCCCCAATCCAAGATCCCCTCGACAACACCCCCTACTTTTGGGCTGGGTCCAGAGAATTCGTGAAGAATCGATCTTCCAATTTTCTGGACATTCAAAATCTTCGCTGTTTTATTACCAAAAGTAATCGTACCAAAATCTGCTGGTTGACCGCCTCCCTCCGGATAGAAGCACGTCTCCTCAAGAACTAGATATTTCTTATCCAAAACTGCAAGAACTTTGCTGCTAAATCGCTTTCTATAAGGCTCCTCGTAGTAAAGAGCCTTTGTCGCAGGAAGCGAAGATACTTTACGTTCTAGTTTCATCAACCCTTCTTGCTCAAGCTCTTTCTTGACTCCCACGTGCCTTTCCGCCACCATGCTGAAAAAATTATTTGGAATTTTAACTTTTGTTCCAAAATTTCCAGCGATTTTCTTAACCATATCTGGAACTAGTCCATGCGAATCATAAA
Source organism: uncultured Candidatus Bathyarchaeia archaeon (assembly GCA_964346435.1). GTDB lineage: Archaea > Thermoproteota > Bathyarchaeia > 40CM-2-53-6 > RBG-13-38-9 > JAOZGV01. The sequence continues at coordinate 5,557 of CAYFUV010000198.1, forward strand.
GTTCAACTAATTTTTCAGATGGGACTTCGTCCCTTCCTTTTGATTTTATCTCACTAGAGATCCTTTTTACTAAATCGGCTCCTCTTTTCAATGTCCTTTTATATTTTTTTTCTTCGATTTCTATGGTCTCGATGATCTCTCCACGCATGCTCTTCAATATTTCATAGTATTTGGACCAGAGCGAAATCTGGGCATTCGTAATATCAAAGAGATTTTTTTCTATTCCTAGAATATTCAGCATTCGATAAGTTCTTCTGAAAAGGAGTCTTGTAAGGTATCCTTCCCTAACATTGGATGGTACTATCCCCTCGGATAGCAAGAAACAGAGAGCTTTGGTATGGTCGGTAACAGCATAGGCGCACTCGAGCTTGGTCAAGAGCTCATTCAATTCATCTGAATCCATATCCAGCCTTCTGGCTACCTTTTTCCTATTTGCCAATCTATCTTCCGTTGTTTTTGGAATCGCAGCTCCAGATACTTTCGTATTCTCAATTAGAATCTTTTCATCGAACTCTAAGCCAGATAGTTTTAAGATTTTATTCAAGATTGGTAGATAAGCTGCGTGAAACCCACTCGGCGAGCCTTGGGATAACCATGACCATCTCTCGATCCCATATCCAGTATCGACGGTCTTAATTGGAATTTCTTTAAGTTCTCCATTTTCCGTTTTATAGCTCATGAAGACCAAAGTGGAGATTTCAAGTCCGCTTATACAGGCCTCAACATCTGGGCCTGCATTCCCTCCCCCAGACCAGAAATCCTCCTTATAACTGACTAGCTCTGATTTAACGCCCAATTGCTTTGTTAGAAGCTCATGATGAAAACGTATAGTATCGTCTTTCCAATAGATCTCTCTATCGGCAGAATTGAAGGCATGAGCCCCACCCATTTCGAATATTACTAAATGCCTCCCTGAGGTGGGTCCCACGTTATCTACGTCTGTAAATCTGAGACAAGGTTGGCTGATTACCAGTGGATTTGCAGGAGGCTTGATTATTCCTTCTGTCACATATGGTTGGAAATCGTATATTGAGGCGCCTACTAAATATACGTCATCTCTCCATCTAGCCACAACGGGATAAGGATCGATAATCTCGTGACCATTTTTTTCGAAGAAGGATAGAAAAAGGTCCCGCATCCCATTGACATCGTAGCTCTTAGATGCTGGAGAATTTTTTATGAAAGTATATTCTTGACAAGGAGAGTCGGCACAGTTGTTGCTATCTTGATTCTGAGTCCAAAAAAAACAGTTACATACTTCACATTTTTTTCTTATAAAGTCATTCTCCAAGAAGAAAGGGATCTTGAATTCTCCCTCTTTAATAGCCATGTTTAGAGCTCTCCAATCATTCCTAAATGGATTTGAAATAAGAAGTATTGAGATGGCTAAAATGCTTGGAGAATACTTAACGCCTAGAGGCCTCCGATGCCAAAATCATTGCACGATATATTGCGCATCACTAACCAAATAGACTGCCAAGTCCCTCAAGAGCTTCTTCCTCTCCCTTCTTCTCTTCAGCTTTTGGCTTCTCCTTCTTCTCCTCGGCAGGCGCAGGAGCTGCTGCTGGGGCTTCGGTCGGCTGGGATACAGTAACGGTTGAAGCGGCTTTAATCGCTTCATCTATTTTTACTTCGGATAGTGCCGCTGTCAAAGCTTTTACTCTAGCATCTTCAACTTTCGTACCCGCTGCCGTCAATACGTTCTTTACATTCTCTTCGTTAATTGGCTTGGAAGAGGCGTGCAATAGTAAGGCGGCATAGATATACTTCAAGGCGGTATTCTACCTCCATTAATTTTCTATCATACACACGATTCTAAAACTGCTATTATCTTTACTTCTTAAGTGTTTCTCTTTTATTATTCATTTCTAGCGCATTATTTCTTTTCCATAGCAGACAGTTTATTAAACATGCTTGTCGCAATGGAAGAGGCACGACGAATTGTCTCTGATATCGTCTCCGGCGAAGGATATTCAGCCTCGACTGCCAACCAAAAGGCTTGACGAAAAGCTTTGGCCAATAATGGGGCGGCCGTTTCTTTAGCTAGATAATTGGAATTTATTGCCAAGTTCATTGCCTGATTCAAAGCGTCTGTTACTTCGCTTTTGAATCCATTCATATCAAACTCCAAGTCCTCTGCACCCAATACCGAACCATTATCATAAGCAGCCATTAGAGAAAGGCCTGCTTCCAAAGGCTTTATTCCAAGTCTCGATAGGACTGAGGCAAGCTTCGCTGTTATGACATCGCCTTTTTTAGCGACTAAGGCGTCTCTCGCTATCCAAATGCTACCTTCCTCTATTCTCGTTTGAATCCCAACTTCGTTAAACTCGCTGATTAAAGGACCAGGTGGCATTCCAGTGTTGCCAGCAGGAATGGTTATATCATCTACAGTAACGTCTCCTTCTTTCGCTGCAACCCTTACTTTGTTTTTGTTGAGCAGTATAATCAGCTTGTATGGATTCAAATTTGTGAAGATCAGGGTGAAGGGCCCATTAAGGAGAGATGAAAATTTTGTAATATTATCTCTCTCCGATTCCATTTTTTCAGCAGACATTTTGACGATGCTGCTCTTAATCGCTTTAATGAATAATTCATCACGAAGTTTCTTTCTTATCTCTTGAATTTGTATTGATTTTACATTCCTCAAATCAGCGGCAGCTATAACACTATATTCTTTTATAAGCCCCATTAATTCGTCTATTAGTTCCTTCTTTACCTGAATAGCTTTGAGGCTAGGCATATTGATTCTCCTCATAACATTAATTTGACCGGGGGACTCATTGTGTATTTAACATATACGGATGCTATGTTCCTACTTCCTCTCTCCATTTTACCCTCTAGACGAGACATAATTGCTTCAATATTCTCTGCAACCTTATCCATAGGCATATCCTCAACTCCAACCCTGCATTGCACCGCAGGGTTCTCTCTTACCCTTATTCGAACCATCTTTCGATGTCTCTCCATTACATCTTCTATAGGAGAGTTTGGAGTAATTGGGGTTGGCATTTTTCCTCTTGGACCCAATGATTGGCCCAAAGTCTTGCCTATCAATGGCATCAATGGAGCCTCTGCAATAAAATAATCATAGTCCTTAGCTATTTTGCGTGCTTTTTTCTTATCGCCAGCCAATTTTTCAAGTTCTGTTTTATCAATAACAAGGTTAGCCTTGGCCTTCTTAGCTTTCAGGCCTAAATCTCCACCAGCCATAACGCATATTTTTATGGGTTTATCTAACTTATTTGGCAATTCAATTGCTTCATTTATTCTATTCTCGGGTTTCTTTAAATCAACATTCTGTAATTTCAATATCAATTCGATAGATTGTTTGAATCCTCTCTTTTTCTTTAAATTGTTCATTTCGTCTAATGCTTTCAATAAATTCTTTTTTTCGAGAGGCAAACAATAACACCCTAAGAGAGATTTTAGTAAAATAATCACAAATGCTTTGCACGATAGTTCGATTTTTTCAAATTATTGAATACCATATGCTATATAAAGTTGAGCCTCAATCACCTTTCTTAAATAGTTCATCCCATTCCCCATTGTTAACTTGCTTCTGCATTTCTCTTGGTTCGCTTCCTTCTACTGTCACTCCCATACTAACACAAGTACCCAAGACCTCATTTACCATGCTTTTAAGAGATTTTGCGAAGCTATCCGTTAACTTAGCTTGAGCTATATTGACTATCTGCTCCTTGGTTAAATCTCCGACTTCTTCTGTTCCTGGCTGCCCAGAACCTTTCTCAATCTCCAATTCTTTGACAATTAGAGCAGAGGTTGTAGGAGTTCCGACCTCAACTTCAAAAGATTTTGTTTCTACATCTATAACGATTTTAACCGGGACCCTCATGCCCGCGTAAGATTTCGTTAACTCGTTGATCTTGTTCACTATTTGAAGTACGTTTACTCCGAGCGGACCCATTGCTGGCCCAAGGGGAGGACCGGCAGTAGCCTTTCCTCCATCGATTAACGCTTCAACTGTTTTCTTTTCCCCCATCTTCCTCACTTCCACCTTTTTCTGTCAATTTCACATAATCAGCATGAACGGTTATCGGTAATATGGTAAAGCTTTCTTCAAGTAACTCAATAGTCACTTCTTCCTTAACTTTATCTACATTTGTAATTTTTGCTTTCATACCTCTAAACGGTCCTGCAACAACCTCAACCAAGTCACCTTCATGTATTTCTTCCACTACCGGCTTTACAGTGATAAATCGATCAATATCTGTAGAAGAAATTGTCCCTTTAGTTCTAGCTCTAGCATGCTTTACTCCAGATACTAATTCATCCACAACGCTGGGTCCTGACGCTTCGATAAAAACGTAGCCCTTAATCAACTCAGGAACTAATATGCAAGAAACTGGAAATTTTTTAAGCGATGCTTTGGACCTCAATAGTTCTGCAACAGTTCTCTCCTGACCGCTTGTTGTCCTTATCGCAAAAATTGAATGTCTCTGTCCTTTATTTGGCATTTCACTCATTCATTAAGCACCCAATCCTACAATCCAAAAGAGTACCTTAACTATAAAACCTATAACGCCAATAATTGCTACTCCCAGAAATGTTATTCTAAGCAAGAGCCACAACTCTGTACGAGTTGGTTTAGAAGCTATTCGAAGCACTCTCCTTGCAGATTCTAGGAAATTGCTTATTCCCAATTACTTGTCCTCCCAGATGATAGATCACGCATAGCGTAAAATAAATTCGATACCTAATGTCTTTAGCGATAAAGACTGCTTGGATTGCCTAAAGGCATAGGACTAAACACAGTCCTAAAGTATATAAATCCTACTTTGCTGTGGAATGTATAATGCAAGCGCGCGAAAATTATAAAACGCGTGTGCCATTAATTATGATTCTTTTAGGTTTGACCAAAGAAAAAATTCCTTATCATATCCATAATCACAGAAAAAATCACGTTGCGCTTCATTATTTTTTGCAACGTTCTTTTTATCGCATAACTCTGGAAATCCATGTCAGATAATTCATCTATCTCGTTCATCATATTCGAACTTACCAATGCTTTAAAGATCTTATCTAATGTATCATTTGACAAAGAATTAAGTATTTTTCGAGTTGCTGACATCGTAAAAAATTCTCTTCCTAATTTATCATGCAATTTTCTTTCATAATATCTTCTAAGGGCAGAGTGTTTCGTATCTTCATTTTCAATAGATTTCATGACAGCGTTAGCTGCAATATTTGCGCCAATACCTCCCAATACTACACCTCCGCCGGTCGTTGGCTTAGTCTGACCACATATATCACCTACACTCAAAAAATTATCGGTACATATTCTTTTCAAAGGCCCTTCAGTAACAATAAATCCAGTGCGAACAGAGGTTCTTACAGCATTTCTAAATCTTTCATTAACGAATGTTTCGAGTTTTTCATAATTATCTTGTTTTTTCGATCCCAAACCAACACGCGCCGTATCTTTTCCGGTGGGCATAGTCCATGCAAAAAAATTCTTGGAGTACTTTTTTCCAAAAAATACCTGTACAATATGTTCCTCAACATCCACATTACATAATTCAAATTGAATAGCCGGAATCAGTTGGGATCTATTTATAGGATCCAGTCCCGCTTTCTCAACAAGTTGGCCAGTTGCACCCTCTGCACTGACAGTTATTTCCGAACGAAATTCATTATCAAAATTATCTAAAACTCCAGCAATTTTATTTCTATCTTTAAGAAAATTAACGGCTTTCCTTCCAGAGAATATCTTTACGCCGCTACACAACGCTCTTTTCGCGAGAAACTGATCGAATTTCATTCTATTTAGAACGAATGCCATTGGTCTTTTAAATTCAACTCTAAAGCAAATATTTGAAGGCGAATAGAATTCGGCTCCATTAATAGTACTTTCTATACACTCAGATGGAGGCTCTACGCCAATCCGGGCAAGTCCTTTAATACTCACAAGACCCGCACAATGCGAAGGAATTCCTATCTCCTGATGTTCTTCGAAAACAGTTATGTCAATTCCTCTTTTCCCCACTTCTTCAGCGAAAATAAGCCCAACTGGTCCGCCTCCTACAACTAGAACATCAGAATTATGAGACATTTAATAGGAAAATCACCCGTTTTCAAAATTAGATTGGGGAATGGTTATAGAATAAAGACAATTATTAGTCTCTTTCAAATTCTATTCTCAAAGTTATTCCACGAACTTCCTTCGCAAGCTTCTTAATTATTTCTAAATCAATAGGAACGCGCTTAGGTTCTCTTCCATTCAATATTACTTTGGTTTCAGTACTCTCATCTGGCAACCAAACAGTATTTATTGTAAAGATAGAAAATGGGCTTAAAAGGTCTTCAATAAATTGCCTATCATCCCCACCATAGCCTAAGATTCTGATTCTTTTGCCTGTACGTTCACTTATTGCTTTGATTATCTTCCCACCATAACTCAAGATTTTTCCAACGTCATTCCTATTAACTAGTATCGCAAGCACATTTTCAACTTCCACCGCCTTGTTGAAGAAAATATCTTGGAGCGAAGGATAATCTCTTTCTAGTTCACACAACAATTTTATTATTTCTAAATCGTACTTTGTAACCTGGCCTTTACTTACTTTTTCTTCACATTTCGGGCATAAAACGCCACTTTTAACGCAAAAGTTATCAAGAAAGGTTCTAACCAAGCCAATCCTCCCTAGTCAATATATAATCGAGGTTTTTGAGTAGTCTGGTACCAATGATCATACCTAATTTTGCACAATTTTCGTTCAGGAATACACAAAAACTTTTTTTTTGGACCTTTTGCTACACAAATTTAAATTTTTAGAGATACATAATTGTAACTTCAATTTAAATAGATTTCTATAATAGAAAACCAAATTTTATTTATTCGCTCTTGAGGTTGAATCTAAGGTGTCAAGCGATTATCCAGAAGATTGTCGGAGAACACATTATTCTGATGAGATATCCAAAGAGCTAGAAGGAGAGAAAGTCACGGTCTTAGGATGGGCTGAGAATGTACGCGATTTAGGAAGTATTCAATTCATTACTTTAAGAGATAGAAAGGGTCGGATTCAGATCACAATTCCTAAGAAAGCGGTATCAGTAGAAGTTTTCGAGGAAGCAAAGGGGATAAGAAAGCAATTTGCTCTTGGGGTATCTGGTGTAGTCAAGAGGAGTAAAGAAGCCCCAAAAGGGTTAGAAATTTTACCCATCAGTCTAAAAGTTCTTGGAAGGGCCTCTCATCCTTTACCTCTAGAACCCACCGGAAAGATCCCTGCAGACCTTGATGCTAGATTGAACGCGAGAATACTTGATCTCCGTAGACCCGAATGTAGAGCTGTCTTTAAAATCAGACACGAAGTACTAAAATCGATCAGAAATTATTTGAGCGAAAAGGAATATATTGAAATTCAAACGCCTAGAATTATTGGAACGGCCTCTGAAGGGGGATCTGCATTATTCCCTTTAAGATATTTTGAAAATGAGGCCTATCTGGCCCAAAGTCCAGAACTATATAAAGAAGAACTGATCACTGTATTCGAAAAAGTTTTTGAAATAGGTACTTTTTTTAGAGCTGAAAAATCACATACTAGAAGACATCTAAATGAATTCATTTCTATCGACATCGAAGAGGCATTTGCAACAGCAGAGGATGTTATGAATGTTCAAGAAGGACTGATATATCAAGCGATCAATCATCTCAATGAAAATTGTAAGCTAGAACTCGAATTACTTAAAAGAGAATTAGAGAGGCCTAAGTTGCCTTTTAAACGTCTCCCCTATGATGAAGTCCTCCAAAAATTGGAGGATAAGGGGCTAAAAATAAAATGGGGCGATGATCTTAAAACAGAAGCTTCTCGTCAACTAGGGAAGTTATACAAGAAAGAATTTTATTTTATTACGGATTGGCCAACTGAAACCAGACCTTTTTATATAAAACCTAAAGAAGATGAGCCCAAGATCTGCCATGCATTCGATTTGATGTATGAATGGATAGAAATAACTTCTGGAGGAGCAAGAGTTGATTCAAAAGAACTTTTCATACAAAGACTAAAGGAACAGGGTTTGAATCCCAACTCTTTTGATTTTCACCTTAAGACCTACGATTATGGCATGCCTCCACATGCTGGATGGGGCATGGGCCTGGATAGATTCATGATGGTAATTACTGGCTATGAAAATGTGAGAGAAGTCGTATTATTCCCGAGAGATAGATTTCGGTTACATCCTTAGCTTGAGCTACTATTTGGTTCCTAGCTCTCTTTTCTTCCAACGAAGGTTGTTTCCCCGACACTTTCTACATCTTTCTGCTGAAGCAGAATTCCTAATGCCACATTTTCTGCAAATCTTATAAAATAACCTACGCTTTTGCGCCAATTGTTTCTTAGCTACTTCGGTTATCGGCAATCATTCCACACCAATATCGTTGTCTTTCTTTGGAGAATCGTTTACCGCGTGGTTAATAAATATTCATCGAGTCTCTTCGCGGATAGTAATCAGCATACTATCAAGCGCCTCTTTAGCCCTATCGATCCTCTTATCGATATCTGGGATCA
>CAYFUV010000199.1:0-1746 GCA_964346435.1 uncultured Candidatus Bathyarchaeia archaeon
ATTAACGCGTACCATTTGGCCCTTGAACCTCGCCGCCTGCGGAGGGTGATACAATTAAGAACTTTATTACTTGTTTTCCAATTTTTTCTAGGCTATGCATTGGCCAGTCCCTTCTGCTATGCCAATATATGCCATAGATTTTCGCAATCAAGTCTAATCCTGACACTAATGTGAGCATTCTTTGTTGTAAACAATATAAAATGTTTCCAATTTCATTTCTCGATTTATGAGTGATTTTTGGATAAATAGAATCCATCATTTTGTCATACTCTTTGATGTACTCATATAATATATCTGAAATTTTCATAAGAGTTCCTGTAACTTCTGAATCATAGTCTCCAACAGCCAATTCGATATTGGTAATCTTATCGATCATCGCTATTAGTTCAAGTAGTTCTTTATCCTTTTCCTTTTGAAAACGATCATATTCGATCTTGTAATTGGGTCTGAGATTTGAAGGTAATTTGGATTCGATATAGCTCAAAGTTCCAGGAAGACTAATCGTATAATCGGGCGAGAAATACTCAGACGCCCACCCCTTGAGGCAACGGAGTAATCTATGCTCAATGGATGTCCGAGCTGTTGATAGCACGTCATTACTTTTCTCGTCGAGAATGACAACCCCATTACTCATGTCAAGTTTAAGATATTTTTTTTGGAATTCTTCATCTCGAAGTAGGTGTAGTAGACCTGGATAGTCAGAGAGCTTGAGGATGTAATCTTTTTTTGAAATTTTATGCGAAGAAAAGCTACTGGCTAATCTTTTTCTAAACTCAAAATTATCTTCTTTTGAGACGTAATCAGGGATTCGCTTAATTAGTTCCTCTATGTTGATGGTAGCAGCTATATCTTGTGCCGCTTTTGTCATAAAATCAAGAACCCATTCATCTAAAAACGACATGAATGCTCAACTCTGTTTAACTACGTTTCACCACTTAATGTCATTTTTCAGTTTCTATAATAAAAGATTTACAGAGTAATCGACAGTTTTTATCCTTCAACTAGTATCTCGAGGAGTTTCGGTAGGGAACTCATGTTCTCGTCCATCTTCTCGAGAATAGTGACGAGCCTATCTAGCTATAGCTCTCCCCTCTCTAGGGTCTTGTTGAGTTTCTCCGAAAGGGACATCAGCTTTGGCACCGTTTTGTGCGTGCCGCGTGAGGGACCAATTGTGGCTGCCTTGATTGAGAATTCAGCAGCGCATCTTGAATCTCTATTTTACGGCACTCATATTCCTAGACAGTTTTCCCCTTTTCCAACACATCCGATCACACAGTAGAATTCACTGGCCTCGTTAGCAAGATTCTTGAAGCCATGCTCCTCGTTTGCAGCGAAATAGGCCACATCACCAACGCTCAGTATTTCTCCCTTTCCTATACCCAATACTTGGATGCGCCCCTTGGTGACGGCTATCTCTTGCTCCCACGGATGCTTATGGGGGCTCATGTACTCTCCAGGCTTAACGGTGAAGTATCTCAGAGCAAAGTTGTGGAGATACTCGTCCCCTCCGGTTCTCTTCTCTGAGATCCATCTTATTGTTACCCCTTCGGCGTCCTGCCCGTAGGCCTCCTTGACATCGTAGTCCTTGAGCTTCCCAATGTTTTTAATTATCATCTCTTTTGTTCCTCCACACCAACTTGTGGCTATATAGAATAGATTCTAGATGGTTATTACTGTTTCAGCTTCGATTGCCATGTCTAGGAAGGTGGCGTATCCTATAATTGTAAGATTGTCCTCGAGGTTCTC
>CAYFUV010000200.1:0-20422 GCA_964346435.1 uncultured Candidatus Bathyarchaeia archaeon
CTGGATCGAGAATAGCAACATCGATATTGCAAGTATCCATTATTGCATCAAATTCAGCCCCAATATTGCCTCTTAATGTTGAGTCAATTTTCTTATAAATTACATTTATCCCGATCTTCTTTATAATTTCGGCAACTTTCTTCACTTTTTCATAAGCATTTTCTTCGGAATCTGTTCTACTCTCCGTGTCTACTACAATTACATCCACTTTATCCTTCACTTGTTCGATATTCTCAAATTTGGTAAGAACAGTAGTCTCTAATCCTTTCTTTGCATATTGAGCGCCTGTATCGTTAGCTCCAGTAAGGTCATCAGCAATAACCGCAAGTTTAATCCTCAAATTTAAAACTCCTTTAACCAATTAAAATAAAATAGATTATCGTGTCTATTCATAATCTAGGAATAAAAAATATATTAATTTCTATTATAATCGCTATCGTAAAACTAAATTTTTTATTCGCCGCCTGATCTCTTTTATCTCGCTGGCATATCTAAGATGGTTGATAAAAAAGAAAATGTATTTTCGTTGTTGGTCAAACCGATTCAGAAGTCTATTCGGGAGAGAGGCCTTTCTCATCCTACAGAGCCGCAACAAAAGGCGATACCATTGATAATCGATGGGAAAAATGTACTCCTCATATCTCCTACCGCGAGTGGAAAAACTGAAGCTGCTTTACTCCCGACCTTAAGCACATTCATTTCGAACCATAGAATGGATTTAGGCATAAAAATTCTCTACATAACCCCCTTACGTGCCTTGAATAGGGATATGCTTGAAAGAGTTGAATGGTGGTGTGAGCGATTAGATGTGAAGGTCGCGGTTAGACACGGAGATACCGAAACCTCTGAGAGAGGAAGACAAGCAAAAGATCCACCGGACATGTTGATTACCACTCCTGAGACGCTTCAAGCGATTTTGACAGGCAGAGTTATGAAAAAACACCTTCGGGAAGTACGTTTTGTCATAATCGACGAGGTTCATGAGCTAGCTGAGGATAAAAGGGGGAGCCAGCTTACTTTGGGCCTAGAGCGATTAAGATGGATAACTATGAGGGATTTCCAGATCATTGGATTGTCTGCGACTATTGGAACTCCTGAAGAGGTAGGGAAGTTCCTGGTCGGTAATAATAGGGAAGTTGAAATAGTAAAAGTTCCAGTTGCTCGTAGAACGCGACTTAAGATTCTCTACCCGAAGGCAATTTCTTCGGATTATAAACTTGCTGTCAAACTTTACACGCATCCAGAAGTAGCTTCTAGACTTAGAGTGATGCGAGATTTGATCGAGGGCCATAGTTCGGTGATACTTTTTACAAATACTCGTGCTGCTGCAGAGGTCCTTGCCAGTAGATTCAAGGTTTGGGATATGGATTTTCCAGTTTCAATTCACCATGGTTCACTTTCAAAACCCGCGAGATTGACCGCTGAAAGAGGACTAAAGAATGGCGAGCTTAAAGGATTGGTTGCAACATCTTCTCTTGAACTTGGAATAGATGTGGGGAGGATAGATTTCGTAATTCAATATATGAGCCCTAAACAGGTTACAAGATTAATTCAAAGAGTTGGCAGGAGTGGGCATAGCGTAGGTCGTCTTGCCGATGGTACGATAATATCGATGGACCCGGAAGACACTCTTGAAGCTTTAGTTATTGCAAGAAAAACTTATGAAGAAAAACTGGAGCCCGTCTCTATTCCAAATAAACCTCTAGACGTTCTTGCTCATCAGATTGTTGGACTTCTCATACAGAGAAGAAAATGGATAATCGATGAAATCCTTGAACTTTTTAAAAATGCTTATCCATATCGAAATCTGAATGAAAAAGAGATCGAATCAGTACTTGCTTACATGCATTCTAGGTATCCAAGACTTGCTTGGATGTCTCTTGAGGATAGAGTGGTTCTTAGACCACGAAATACGAAATCACTCTATACATATTATTTTGGAAAGCTCTCGATGATTCCCGATCAAAAGCAATTTCTAGTGGTGGATGAGACTTCGGACACACCAATCGGAGTATTGGATGAAGCCTTCATAGCCGAGTATGGAGAGCCTGGCACAAAATTTATCGTAAAAGGCAGTCCTTGGAAAATGACTATGATGATGGGCGACAAAATATACGCAAAACCGATTAAAGACCTAACTGGGTCTATTCCAAGATGGATTGGTGAAGAAATTCCAGTACCGTTCGAAATTGCTTCAGAAGTTGGTCAAATAAGAGCCCATGTAGAAAAAGAGCGAAAAGAAAGAAAAAATCGAAAGAAGATAGCTGATGAGTTGGCAAAGACATATTCGGCTGAAAGTGATACGATTTTAAGGGCCCTTGAAGATACGTTTGAACAAATTGAAAAAGGGTACATAGTGCCTACCGATAAAAGAATGGTATTGGAAAGTTTTGATGAGTATGTTATTATTAACGCTCACTTTGGAACTCTTGTGAATAGAACATTGGCCAGACTGCTTGCTCATGTTTTATCAGAGAAAAAAGGGCATGCAGTGGGTATTCAACAAGATCCTTACAGGATTGTTTTAGGGACAGAGGGCACAATCGATTGTAATTACGTTTTAAAGACTCTTAAAGAGTTGGTTGAACTCAATATAGAGGATTTATTGGGCAAAGCCTCTATGAAATCAGGGCTTTTTAAAAGAAGGATGGTTCAAGTCGCAAAGCGATTTGGAGCAATGTCGAGAAGAGTCAATTTTCAAAACATTTCTCTACGTAAGCTTTTTAAGAGCTTTGAAGAAACCGCGATCCTCGAAGAAGCGCTGAAAGAGACTTATGGCAAAGACCTCGACATTTCAAATACTATTGGAGTTCTCGAAGAAATCAAGAAGAAAGAAATTGAGATAGTGATAGTAGAACCAGATGAGGAAGCAACTCCTATAACAAGAATCGGGATGGAAAAGATTAGCAGAAAGACAGACTTAATCCCGCCTGAAAAAATTGAGCGAATATTATTGGAATCAGCAAAGGTCAGAATTCTGAATGAATACAGGACTTTTGTTTGCACTAACTGTTGGAGGGATATAAGGACTATTCGGATTAAAGACTTGCCAAAGAAATTATTGTGTGCTGATTGCGGAAAGAATACAATTTCGATTCTGAAAGTTTCAGAAGAGGAAATCAAGAAAATAATAAAAAAAGGAAATAAGCGCTTATCGTCTAAAGAAAAGGAAATATTAGAGTCCGCTTTAGAATCCTCTGAGCTTATAAAAAAATACGGAAAAGTCGCGGCTTGTGTTTTATCAGGAAAGAAGATTGAGTTATCTGATGCTTACGGGATTCTAAATGAGGAAAATAGGATTTCCGACAAGTTATTCAAGTTAATTATGGAAGCAGAAAAAGAAGCATTAAAAAGAAGATTCTGGTAGTTATTTGCGTACGCAATTCATTGCTCGGTTGCCACAGATTGACAAGAATGCCAACCGTTCATTCTTAAGCATACAGGAATTACCATAATTTATAAATTAGTCCTTACCTCAATTCTTATTGGCGATGAAGAAAGCTGGTATTGGAGAAATGTGATCGATGAAACCAGAACGGAGCCACCTAATCTAATGATATCGAGGCGTACATTGATTAATGTAGGACCATCGATAAATGTAACGATTACTCAGACGATGTTTACAGTGTTTTCGATATGTGGGGAACTCTAATTCTCGCAGGTGGAACTGGTAGAAGGTTAAAGGAAAACAAGGCATTCATGACTCTGGGTAATAAGCCCTTATTGTTGCATGTACTTGACAAGATTCTTAGCTTATCTCATGAAACGATAGTTGCCATCGGAAAGAACGACGACTCAAGGAGGTTTTCTTCTATACTTCCATCAGTGATTGAAGTCGTGAAGGATGACGTTGAGGACTCGGGCCCTTTGGGTGGGATACTTGCCGGAATGCAATGCATGAGCTCAAAATACGCATTGGTTTTACCTTGCGATTCCCCATTCGTCAATAAAGAGGTATTGAAGCATCTATTTGATGAGGTTCAAGGAGCTGACGCCGCCATCCCTAGGTGGCAAAATGGTTACGTAGAGCCCCTACACAGTTTCTATAAAGTTTCGTCAACTATCCCTGCAACAAAAGAATCATTGACACAAGGACAATTATTCATGAAGGACATGATTGAAAAATTGAACAATTTAGTATACGTGGAGATCAAGCGTATTAAGCAACTAGATCCGGAATTGTTAACTTTCTTTAATATAAATAGCTCAGGAGACCTTAAAAAAGCCGAAGCATTGTTATCCAGAGCTTAGAAAAAAATTCTTGTAATTTTTTGATATTCTAAAATTGACTTATAGCAGACTTTGAATTATGCGCGCGTATTTGTGTTTGATATGCGTGAATATGTGAAGGAATGTTTTTATAGCTAACGCTCGCGCTAGTAAAATCTAATCAATATTCCGAAATTAAGAAGATTGATCGAAGATGAACATGAGAATTCTTCTTTCAGTTATTAGAACTCCTTTTTTGTTATTGACCATATCGTGCATATCAGTCGGTTTTGCTCCAGCTGTATATGAGGGCTATTCTAATTCTCTGCACGCATTTCTAGCCTTAATAGGCTCCTTATTGGCACATATTGGCGTCAACGTTTTTAACGAATATTATGATTACAAGAAAGGTACGGATCTCCTCACAAAAAAGACGCCTTTTAGTGGAGGAAGTGGAGCACTACCATCCGGACTTATTAATTCGAATCAAGCATTCGCAATAGGAATTGGTTCTATGATTTTAGGAGCGGTAATAGGGATATATTTCATAATTATTTATCCCATTCTTCTTTTTTTGATCACAATTGCCTCGGCAATTATTTTTCTATACACCCCAGTTCTCTTAAAAAGTAGATTTGCAGAAATCTTTCCAGGATTGTCATTTGGTCCTTTATTAGTAATCGGAGCGCATATTACTCAACTTCCTCAAGATTATGTAGAAATTTCTACTGTACCTTTGCTGGCATCTATCCCCGTTGGATTGCTGGTGAGCGATCTATTGATCCTGAACGAGTTTCCAGATTACGAAGCAGATCTTAAGACGGGCAGAAACCACGGGGTAATCGTATTGGGAAGAAGGAAAGCATCGAGATTATATGTTCTAATACTCGCTTTTACTTATACGTCAATAATAATTCCAGTAATCCTCTCAATCTTCCCATTACTCACTCTCATAACTATTGCGACTTTGCCGATAGCGGTAAAGACATCAAAAAACGTTTTGAGAAATTTTGATAATATTGCAGAATTAATGCCGAGTTTGGCTCAAAATACTCTTATAGTTCTAATGATTCCTATCTTGCTTGCCATCGGATTTATTTTTTAGGGCGAAACGATTGAACCATCTTTAGGCAATAAGGTGTTCGATATGGCAAAAAGTACGAAGGTAATATCGTTCTGGGGAAAAGGAGGTGTCGGTAAAACAACATGCTCTGCATCCTATGCTGCATACTTAGCTGAGAGAGGGTCTGAGACATTATTAATTACAAGCGATCCCACGCCATCACTTTCAGATATAATGGATATGGAAATTGGCGCTAGAGCCACGAAAATTGATGATTTGAGCTTGACCGCTATCGAGTTAGATGAGGATTCAGTAAGGGATATGTGGAAGAAAAAGTTTGGAGAGGAAGTCTATGGAGTAATATCTTCCTTTCTTCCGGTAGAGGAATCGATTATGGATTACGTGGCAGGTGCTCCAGGAATTGCGGATGAATTCATGCTTTCTTATATTCTCGATTTGTACAATCAAAAGAATTACGACTATATAGTCTGGGATACTGCACCTGCTGGCGGTACACTAAGATTGATTCGTATCGAGGAACAGCTATACAAACATTTAGGAGAAGCTGCCAAACTTTATCTGACTTTTAAAAATATAATAGAAAAGTTAAAGAAAGGAAAAAGAAGCCCACTTGAGATAATAGAAAGTTGGAGAGGTTTAGCATCAGAAGTACTCAACTTAATATCCTCCAAAGACTTTTCCGCAAATATTGTAACGATTTCCGAATGGCTTGGAGTAGCTCAGACAAAGAAAATAATTCATGAATTGAAAGAGTTCAATGTTGAAGTTGATAGCATAATCGTTAACCAAATAATTAAAAATGCAGACTCCTTCTTAAAGAGTAGAGCAGAGATCCATAAGAAGCATTTACACACAATTGAAGAAAATTATTCGAAATACAAGATTGTTAAGGTACCGCTTCAGCCTTATGAAATAAGGGGAATTGAACAACTCTTAAAATTTTCAGAACTCCTAGAAAAGATAGCTTTGTAAAGTTGCTTTAAAGTGCAATGCGATTTAGTCTTAATCCATCCGCCAAGTATATACGACTTCCGAGAGAAAACCTTTCATTATGGGCCTATAAGCGATGTAGTCCCCGCTTCTCCTGTATTTGATTTATACCCGATAGGATTTCTGAGCACCTTAACATATTTGGCAAATAGGGGTTTTAAAGTTAGAATAATCAATTTAGCCGCAAACATGCTTAACGATCCAAAATTCAATGTAGACGGGGTATTGAAGGAGTTCGATGCATATGTTTATGGCATCGATCTCCATTGGCTAGTTCATATCCAAGGAGCGATCGAGGTAGCTAGGGTCGTTAGGAAAATTCACCCGGACAAAAAGATCGTTCTTGGAGGATTTAGCTCAACAATATTCTGGAAGGAGATTCTAAAGAATTACGAATCTATCGATTTCATCCTATTAGGAGACGCTACTGAGTTACCTTTGGAAAAGTTACTGGAGAATGTTATTGAAAATAGAAATTCAATAGAATCGATCCCAAATCTGGCGTGGAGAGGCGAAGATGATCGATTAAGAAAAAACGATATAACTTTCGTTCCTAAAAGCTTAGATCAATTCTCAATCGATTATGGTACAGTGATAAAGGAGAGTATTGATCGAAGAAATCTTTTCTTAAGTATACCATTTGCAAATTTTATGTCGGAGCCTATTGGTGCCTCAATATCGTATAAAGGTTGTATTCATAACTGCATAACTTGTGGCGGATCGAAATTCGCCTATAGCTGTTTCTTTAAAAGAGACGGACTGGGATTAAAATCTCCGAAGAGAATATTTGAGGAAATCAAATCTCTCAGCGATTATATGAAAATTCCGATATTTATATTGGGAGACCTCCAATTTTTGGGGAAGAAAAGAGTCGAAACTTTAACAAGAATGATTCGCAGCGAAAAAATCGATAACACCTTACTTTTCGAATTTTTCTATCCTGCCCCGAATCAGATATTGTCGATAATTAGAAAAGCGAGTGATAAGGAGATCATTCAATTATCGCCAGAAACCCAAGATGAGGGCGTTAGATATGCTTTTGGTAAAAAATATAATAATCGACAATTATTCAACTTCATTCAGAATGTTCTTAAACTAGACTTCGATAGACTCGACCTATACTTCATGATTGGCTTACCAAAACAAGACTATGTTTCTGCAATCCGTATTCCAGAATTCATTAAGCAAACTTTGAATAGACTCGATAATACGGATGGAAACATCGATTTCTTTGTTTCCCCACTAGCTCCTTTCCTGGATCCTGGAAGTAAAGTCTATGCGAATCCGAAAAATTATGGCTACACTCTTCTCTTCAAGAATATTGAAGATTATAGAAGAGCTGCCTCTTCTGCTATTGGTTGGTACGAATATCTAAACTATGATAATGCTTGGATATCTCGAAAGGAAATCGCTGAAGCAACCTATAATGTCGGGGAAGAAGTGATAAGGCTCAAAATTAAAAAAGATATGATAAAAGAGCATGAAGGATTAGAAACGATGGAAACGATTCAAGATGCTAGGAAGATCGTTGAGTCAAATCTAAAATTCATAGAAAAATCAATCAAGAAAGAGACAATTTCAAAAGGCGACCTTTATCCAACAAGAGATCTTCTGCTATCGATTAAGCCAAAACTGTTGTATGCCATATTCAGAAATTTGTTAAGAAGATGCTAAGATGGAAGCTTACGATGTTGTCGTAGTTGGTGCAGGGCCAGGGGGATCCTCAGCCGCTTTAAAAACCTCGGAATTTGGATTAAGAACTCTTTTAATCGATAAAAGAAAAGAGATAGGGGTTCCAATCCAATGTGGAGAGTTTATGCTGCATGAAGATGAGATTAAGAGAATGTTTCCAGATTCAAAGCGCACGTCCAATCTAATCGAGTTAACGAATGATTTTAAACAAAATGATTGTGATTATGTAAGATTCTTGACCCCTTCTGGCTTTCAATATGATCTGAGTTTTAAAGGTTGCATGATTAACAGAGAGAAATTTGATAAAGCACTTGTGAATAGGGCCGTAAATAATGGATGTGAAATATGGCTAAATACTATGGCCTTAGGAGTAAATAAGGAAAAAAATAAACTGATCCTAAAGAAAAAAACAAATCCTGAATCCATATCGTTCAAGGTATTGATCGCGGCTGATGGGTTCAATTCAAGCATCGCCAAATCATTGGGATTGAAAACAACAACGTGTGAAAACAAAGCGTATACGATGCAAAACGTAATAGATGATATAGACATAGAGCCAAACGTATGTGAGATGTATTGGAATAATGATTACAGCCCTGGAGGATATGCTTGGATAATCCCGAAAGGTAAAAAAATTGCAAATGTAGGTTTAGGAATAAGGAGAGGGTTTGATAAAGAGAAAAAAAGTCTGATCGACTACTTGAATCACTTCATTCATAATAATCCAATAGCATCTTCGAAATTAAAGGGAGGAAGAATATTATCGACTATCGGGGGAGTTGTTCCAGTTGGGGGCCCCATCCCGAAGACTTTCGAAAAGGATGTCTTGATAGTTGGAGACGCAGCGGGCCAAGTTGCGGCACATGTCGGAGGAGGCGTCCCTTCAAGCGTAATTTGTGGTGAAATTGCCGGCGAGGCATCCTATTTACATCTAAGAGAAAATATCGACTTGAGCTATTATGAAAAGACTTGGAAAAAAGAATTAGGCAGCGTCTTAGAGAAATCGCTTAGATTGAGGATGATTGGAGAGCTCTCATTGAGAAATAAAAAACTTTTCGAATTGGCATTGAGATCTATCGGGGAGAAAGGTCTGGGCAAGCTAATTAGATGCGAGCTTTCCAAAGAACTCGAATTTACTTCACGCTTATTTTTGATTGGAAAGAGATTGTTCGCAAAATTAAAGATATATTAGACAATAACGAAGTTTAATTACTCAAATCATGCTTTTGAAGGGCATTTCAAATTGAACATTCCAAATAAGCTCGAAGAAGTCATTGCTAGTTTAAATATGGAAGCTGATGAGGAGCTATTGATTAGAAGGGCAGCTAAGGAAGTGCTGAAAAAGATCGAACGAGAGATGTCCGTTGGCTATCCTAAAGAAATCTACGAAGCTGCCGGTCATCTTTTGGGAAGAGGTAAGCTACTGAGAGGAATTTTAATAGTGCTCATTAATGGAGCCTATGGATTCCCAAAAAAAGAGAAAGCTTTGAGACTTGCGACAGCTGTTGAACTACTTCACACGGCCTCGTTAATCCACGATGATATTGTCGATAGGGCAGAAATAAGAAGAGGCGTGGAGACCGTTCATAAAAAATTTGGATTAAATATTGCTATAATATCCACAGACCTGCTTTTTTCAATAGCGTATGACCTGTGTTCAGATATAAATAAAAAAGTCGCAAAGATCATCAATAAAGCTACGCGAAAAATGAGCGAGGCCGAAGTATTGGAATGTATTTTAAAGAATCCGAGCCTTGATGATTATTTTCAAATAATTCATGGAAAATCTTCAGTATTGATCGAGGCTGCTTGCGAGAGTAGTGCAATAATTTCGAAAGCAAAAAAAGATGAGATACTTTCGTTCCAGAGATATGGAGAATTGATTGGCAAGGTTCTACAGATTAGAGATGATATGCTTGATTATGTTAGCAATGAAGCTAAAACTGGAAAGTCAAGTCCTTTGATTTATGGTCTAAAAAGAGCTAATATGATCGATATTCTGAAGAAGGAGAAGAATCTATCCTTGGAAGATGCGATTGTAGAGGCAAACGAATTAGGGAAGGAGTTTGCTGATAAAGCGTCTAAAGAAGTTACTTTCCTTGAACAAAAAGAAAGAAGTATTTTTAAGAAATTTGTTAGACTAGTTCTAGAACGAAAGTTCTAGTGCATATTTTGATCCCATTGTACAGACGAAATCAAGTTAAACTTTTATACTTTCAATTTAACTATTGCTGTTCCACGGTGATTTCATTTGATTGAGGGGGATCAAATAACCTTTGCAGTTATTCTTATTCTTGGAGTAGTCGTTGGAATATTTGGATACGTCATTTCAAGACTAATTACGCCAAGAAGAGCATATCCTTATAAATTCGAAAGGTTTGAAACTGGTAATCCTCCTCATGGAAATGCGAGAGGTTTCTTCGTCATGCAATACTATGCTTATCTTATAATATTTCTAACAGTCGAACCAATCGCAATCTTTTTCTTCCTAATTATGATCGATATGCTTTCCTCACTCTTCTCGTTAATTATCTTTTTAATTTTAGTACTTTCACTTATTCCACCATTGATATTTGGACTGAATGAAGCAAAGAAGGTAGAAATATGGGTGTTGAGAAAGGAAAAATACTCATAGACACATTCGAGGAGTTGTGTAGAGCTCCAGAGAAAGGAAGAATACTCGTGGGCAGAGTAGAAGAGCTGCTCAGGACTGAGATAATATATCTAGTAGATAATATCGACTTGGTCAAAAAACTCAGAAATTGGGGAATAACCTTCAGCTTATGGCCGGTTCACTTTACGACATCTTGTTGCGGTTGTGAAATTGGCGCAACATCTGGGCCAAGATTTGATGCAGAAAGGTTCGGTGTTTTGCCTTTCTTTTCGCCCAGACAATGTAACCTGTTGATAATCGAAGGAACCTTGACTAGAAAAATGGGCAAAGCTGCGAGAATTGTTTTCGAGCAAATGCCAGAACCCAAGTTTGTAATTGCCATGGGAGCATGCGCATTGGACGGAGGCATATTTTGGAATAGCTATAACATAGTTAGGCCACATGAAATACTGCCAGTAGATATATTCATTCCAGGTTGCCCTCCGAGACCAGAGGCAGTAATTCAATCTGTGTTTATGCTCCAGGATAAGATCAAGAGGAGGCTTAATATTGGCGAATGGAATCAGGGCCAGTGGACTAATAGATAAGATCAAGGATCTCTGCAAGAGTACAGAATTGGAAATTGATAATAGGTTGATACTCAAAGCAGATAGAGAAAAGATTATCGACCTCAGTCATAGGTTAAAAGACTTAGGATTTGATCATGTTAAAGGAGTGACTGGCGTAGACTACCCAAAAAAAGGCTTGATCGAGGCGATTTACTATATTGGTTCTTATTCTAATAGAGATTATGCAGATTTTATGGTCGAACTGAAGATTTCCTTGCCAAGGGATATCCCAAAAACTCCCTCTTTAATTGACATCTGGCCAAGTTGCGAGTACTCAGAGAGAGAGACTTACGAAATGTTTGGCATAATATTCCAAGGTCACCCAAAGCTAAAACTACTCCTTCTCCCAGACGATTTTGAAGGCAAGTTTCCTCTTCGAAAAGAGTTCAAGATACCTGAAGAAGGAATCGAGATATGAGTACAGAGAATTGGATGGAAGTTTTCATTGGTCCCCAGCATCCTACTTCAGGACATACGAGGTTTATCGTTAGACTCGATGGCGATATAGTGGTCGATTTCATACCTGATATGGGATGGGTTCATAGAACAATCGAAAAGATAGCAGAAACAAAGTCTTACATTCAAGTAATACCGTTGATAGAGAGGCAAGCAATCTTAGACTCTGCCAACCATAATTTAGGATATATTTTAGCTTTAGAAAAATTACTTGACATAGAAGTTCCGCCAAGGGCCCAGTACCTTAGGACTTTGATTTGTGAACTCAATAGAATAGCGAGCCATCTGTATGGAATCGGGATTCATGGCATAATGCTTGGCTCATCTACAGCTTTTATGTGGGCTTTTGGCGATAGGGAACCATTTGTGGACTTAATGCAGATGATGGCAGGTGCAAGACTCACATATTCTTATATGATTCCTGGTGGCGTTAGGAGAGATATACCTAACGACTTCAAGAATAAAGCAAAAAAAGTACTAACCTTCATGAGAAGGAAGATAAAAGATTACTTTGATATTTTCAATTATAACCCTGCGACTCTAAATCGTCTTCAAGATGTCGGGATCATTAAGAAAGAAGATGCGATCAGACTTGGATTAGTTGGACCAAATTTGAGAGCCTCAGGAGTTCAATACGATATTAGAAAAGCTGAACCCTATGCGGCATACTCTGATATAAGCTTAAAAGTTGCTAGAAGAAATGAAGGAGATAGCTTGGCTCGACTTTTAATTAGATTTGATGAGATAGAAAACAGCATGGACATGATAGAACATATTCTAAGAAAAATGCCCTCAGGTCCATTACTTACGAACACGTATTTGACAAAATTGATTGGATTCAAGAAGGAGTTATTGAGCAAAGGAATCGTTCGATTACCTCCACACTTGGTGGCCTTGAAAGCCAAAGAAGGGGAGTCTATTGCAAGAGTTGAATGTGGTAGAGGTGAAGCGATCTATCACATTGTGAGTGATGGCCTAATCAAGCCATATAGGTTCAGGTTAGTTACTCCATCATTTAGAAATGTTATTGCATTTGAACACGCGTTAATTGGACATAGGTTGGCTGATATACCTGCGGTATATGGTAGCTTAGACTACTTCCCCCCGGAGGCAGATAGGTAATGGAACAAGATCTTGTTATTCAATTAATAAATGAACTACTAATTCCTATACTCCGTCTGTTGTTTCAACCCTATATATTTGTGCCATTGATTTACCCAGGTCTAGTTGTTGTAATAGTTGTGATAATCTTCATATTGTGGCTTGAGAGGAAGATCGCTGGAAAGGTTCAGCTTAGATACGGACCGTTATATGTTTGCAAAAGACTTGGTGGGATACTTCAGCTAATAGCTGATTTATTGAGATATCTTTTTGCCGAAGTTATGATTCCAAAGCGAGCAGATAAATTTGTATTCATAATGGCCCCGATACTGCTCTTTACTTCAGCACTGTTGCCTCTGGGCGCGATACCTGTCGGTCCAAATTATGCAGCATTGAACAGCGAACTTACCGTTCTGATATCTTTGGCTTTATTGACTATTCCTCCAATGTTTATCCTGGCTATGAGCTGGGCTAGTAGCAATAAATTCTCATTCATTGGGGGGTTGAGAGAAGGCTACTTGATGATGGCATACGAGATCTCATTATTTCTGTCAGTGTTACCGATGGTGATACTATTCAGAACTCTGAACTTCATAGAGATTGTTGAACAGCAAACGCCTCTCTGGGGAATCGTATTGAATCCATTTGCGGCTATCGCTTTTTTCATAACAATACTATACTCAACTTCGAAATATCCATATGAGATAGCAGAGGCAGACACGGAAGTCGTATGCGGACCATATACGGAATACTCTGGGATAATTTATGGTCTATCGATGGGATATGCTTACATTAAGACCTATGCATTGAGCCTCATATTCGCACTTCTCTTCTTGGGAGGATGGAACCCGATAATCTGGCAATCAAACCTTCAACCGATTTGGTTCGGTTACAGCATTCCGTCGGACATGCTGTTCCCTGGGATTATGGTATTTATAAAAGCGTTGATCGTTATGACTATCTCAATATTTCTCAGGACTACTTATCCAAGATATCGGATCGACCAAGCAATTAGGATAGGATGGCATAACCTTTTCGTCCTATCGATCATCTCAATATTCTTTTCGATATTCATCGTGTTGGTTAAGGGCGTTATCTGATGAGTAAGAAAAAACCGTATCCAGATGTCGGAGGTCATCTTAAGGCGATAAAGGCTGGACTTAAGTATCTAGTCGAAAATAGGCGTATAACTATCGCATATCCCGAAGTTACGATGGATCTCCCATCTATATATCGAGGCATGATCGTACTCGATAAAAAAAAGTGCATTCAATGTGGATTGTGTGCTAGGATCTGTCCTGCGAACTCGATAAAAATGTATCGTAATGAAGGTAAGAGAAATCCTGGGATAAATTACTCCAGATGCGTTTTTTGTGGATTCTGTGTGGACGTTTGCCCAGTAGATGCTCTGGCTTTTACAGATACTCACGATACCGCATACTATAAATTTGAAGAACTGGAGTTCTTTCCGAATAAGCTTTTAAGAAAAGCGGAACCATTTAAAAAACCCTTGAAGAAGGTTAATGTGATATTCGACGAAAAACGGGGATTGGAATATGAATGATTTGATCCTGCTTGGTTCATTTCTGGCGCTTGCTGTAGCCTTAATAATATTCGCAACATTAGTTGTAGGACAAAGATCGCTTGTCTACTCGGCGTTGAGTCTAGGTTTGCTGGGAATGGCTAATGCCGGCTTGTTCGCATTCCTAGGTTACACATTCGTTGCGGTATTTCACCTAGCTGTTTACATAGGCGCAGCAGTCATTTTCATATTGTTCTCCGTAACTATGTTTAGGGAAGTACCGGATATTGAGGTTCCATCAAAGGTTCTTGCAGCAATAACGATACCTGTTATCGCCTTAATTTTAATATACGTATACTTGCCGTACCTCAATGGGACATTTAAATCGCAATACTTCGTATACAAAGAGATTTCATCACTGTTCGTCGAGAGATATTGGTTCCCATTGGTGGTAACAGGATTGGCACTTGTCACCACATTGATCGAAGGGATTACGTTGGCAAGGATGGAGGTTGATGAAGATGCTTAACTACTACGCTTTCATGATTTTAGCGTCCATCGTATTCGGGATCGGAGCATACGGTCTACTGAGTAAGAGAAACCTTATCAGGATGCTCTTGTCAGCAGAGGTCCTTTTCAACTCGGTATTACTTTTCCTTCTTACGTTTTCCGCCTTGACAGCATCGCCATCAACTGGCGGTGTAATCGCTTTGATCGCTATAGGGATAGCTGCCACCGAAGTAGGTGTAATTGTATCCCTCGCGGTTCTGATGTTCAGGTTGAAAGATACTGTCGATGTATATGAAATAAGTGAACAAAAAGGGTGATGTTGTATGGAAGAACTTTTTTCTCCAATTCTATTGGCATCCGTATTAATTCCTTTGGCAACTTCAATAATAATGCCATTCCTTAAAAGGCCAAGAGCATTAGCGACAATTAGCTCCCTATCGCTATTAGTGCCCTTATTCGTTACTTCCTACTTCATATTGACCTCTAGCGTAGGTGAAGGCCTGGTCGATCCCGCATACTTCAGACATTCTTTAATTGGAGACTTTAGTATGCTGCTTGATTCCTTAAGTACACCACTTGTATTCTCGATCGCTCTCGTTACAGCCTTAGTCGCCATCTACTCCTTGCCGTATATGAGGCATAGGATTGAAGAAATGGAGAAGGAAGGCGAGCGGTATCAGTCCTGGGGCGTTTACTATATGCTTTATACGATGTTCTCAGCGGCGATGATTGGAACGGTATTGTCAACGAACCTTATCGAGTTCTACATCTTCTTGGAACTTACTTTGATTCCGAGCTTCCTTTTAATCGCTTTCTATGGCTACGGAAATAAGATTAGGATTGCGCTAATGTACTTTATCTGGACACATGTAGGCACCTTGATATTTCTCTTAGGAGTAGTATTGTTTGGAGTTAACACAGGTACTTTTGATATCTTGAATATCAGGACAATGCAATTCAACATAGGCTTGGGCCAGCAGATATCTCCATCCTTGATATTTGTGGCATTAGTAGCCATAGTCATCGGCCTTTTCGTCAAAATGGCGGTATTTGGAGTTCATATATGGCTCCCCTATGCTCATGCTGAGGCACCGACCCCAGTTTCAGCATTGTTGTCCCCAAACCTAATCGGAATCGCCGGATACGCGTTGATAAGAATTGGATATACTCTTTTCCCCGAAGCGTTTATGAAGATCTCTCCATACGCCATAGCCCTTGCTTTGATCACGATGGTATACGGCGGGCTTATGGCGTTGGCGCAAGATGATTTCAAGAGATTACTCGCCTATTCAAGCATATCCCAGATGGGGTACATACTCCTCGGAGTAGCAAGCTTGACAGGATTTGGGATAACTGGAGCGATTCTGCATTATGTATCTCATGCGGTCGGAAAGGCAATACTCTTCATGATCGCTGGAACGTTAATCGTTCAGCTTGATGGTCTGAGAAGCATTAGTAAGATGGGTGGATTGGCGACTAGGATGCCGATCGCAGGCTCATTGGCCATGATCGGATTTATGCATATTACCGGGATCCCGCCGACTATTGGATTCTGGAGCGAAGTTCTCATAATATTT
This sequence comes from uncultured Candidatus Bathyarchaeia archaeon, assembly GCA_964346435.1. GTDB lineage: Archaea > Thermoproteota > Bathyarchaeia > 40CM-2-53-6 > RBG-13-38-9 > JAOZGV01. Next base: position 16,364 of record CAYFUV010000200.1, read on the forward strand.
GGGATTATCCAGAGGGTGGCGGAATCTGGCTCGCTAACTTTCACTTTATTGGCGATAGCCCTATTGGTGGCCATAGCGCTGTCAACTGGTTATGCCTTCCTAACTATGAAGAGGATCTTCTTCGGAGAACTTTCTGACGCGCTCAAGAAGGCGGTTGATGTCAGAATAGGATTATTGGTCGGTATGGCGATCATAGCTGCTATTGGATTAGTTCTATTCTTCTACCCAAACGTCTTCATCGATCCGTTAATGAAATTCGTAATGATGATCTATGGGCTAGGGGGACCCTAATACGACATATGAGATCTTCCTCCACTTGACTTGGGCATTGCCCTACATCGGCGCTTTAACAGCTCTATTGTTGGCCAAGGCTGATAGGATAAGAAATTATCTATCGGTAACTATGCTTTTTTTATCAGCCGTATCGTCGACTTTGCTGTTGACCTATTACCTCTCGATCGGCGCACAAGAGTTCTCGTATCCATGGATCAGTAGTATAGGAGCCAATCTTGAGTTTAATATCGATGGCCTCTCAGCATTTATGGGCATTGTGGTGGCCTGGCTCAGCTTCCTCATCGGCTTCTATAGCCTAAAGTATATGGAGGGAGATGCAGGCCTTCTTAGATATTGGTTCTTCTTCAGCTTCTTCGTCGGCAGCATGCTTCTTCTCGTATTGGCCGGAAATTTGATCATTATGTTTATCGGTTGGGAAGGGACAGGACTCGCATCCTACGCTCTTATAGGACATTGGTATTCCGATAATAAGTCATTCGTTGGCGACAAGGGGAGAAAGGTATTGGGCGTATCTATGCACTTCAGTCCAAGCCACGGTGGATTGAGAGCGTTGATGTTTACGAGGGCTGGCGATGTAGGCTTCATAATAGGTATCGGCTTTTTGTTGATAATGACTGGAACATCTAATATTGCCGGCATCGCTCACGGTTCTGGAGAATGGACCAATATTCTCTTGAATAAAGGACTGCTATTTCCCTTCGTGATTCTCTTTTCATTGGGAGCTTTCGCAAAGAGCGCACAATTTCCATTTCATGAATGGCTGGTTACAGCAATGACCGGTCCCACCTCAGTTTCTGCATTGATTCACGCAGCCACGATGGTAAAGGCTGGCGTATATTTCATACTCAGGTTCATGCCCATATTCTATTTGGCATCAAGACTGGTCCCGGATGCATTGTCGGGTTACAACCTCTTCTTCGTTACGATCGCGACTATTGGTGCGTTTACAGCATTCTTTATGGCTACGCAGGCAACCGTGGCAAGGGAGATAAAGCTAGTTCTCGCGTTTTCTACTGCATCGCAATTAGGGTATATGTTTCTAGGAGCTGGAGCAGCTGGGCTGATACATGAGTTCTATACAGGTTTCTTGGCAACCTTCAGCCATCTGATGAGTCATGCGATATTCAAAGGTTCTCTCTTCCTGGCGGCCGGCGCAATTTTGCATGGAATAGAGTCGAAGTATATGACCGATGCGGGCGGGTTGAGAAGGTATATGCCATTTACGTTCATTGCGATGCTTTTGGCTACGTTATCTCTGGCCGGAATACCACCTTTTATGGGCTTCTGGACTAAGGACGGGCTCTTGGAGATAGTCCATGAAGCGCATCTAATGCCTCAATATGCTTTGGGCGTTATTACGGCAGGATTAACGGCTTTTTACGCATCAAGACTTGTCTTCATTACTTTCTTGGGAAAGGAGACGAAGCATTTAGGGAAAATGGAAAATGAGCATGGCGTTCACGAAGCAAATCCTATCATGCTCACACCATATCTTACGCTAGCTTTCATCCCGCTCATAGTGGGATTGGCATGGCCATTCTTGTCTAGAAACCTGTTCAGTGCGATCATTAAACACGTTCTGGCTATTGAGGAGGTATCGAAAATCCCATTTCACATGGATCCGTTCTTGACAGTCCTATCGATAGGTATGGCGCTAATCGGACTAACGTTTTCATTTCTGATCTACGTTAGGCCTGGATATGCGAAGATATCTAATTCATCTGCGTTACGAAATCTACTGTACGATAGATATTATCTAAATTCTATTTACTATTTGATATTCGTTAATGGAGTGAGACGGCTTTCAAATGGCCTATTTCGATGGTTCGATAGGGCGGTAATCGATCAGTTTTATAATGACCTTATCCCTTCAGGTTGGATGCGGTTCTCAGATGGTCTATTTAAGAAATTCGATAAAGCAGTAATCGATCAATTCTTCAATATATCGGTACCGAAAAGTGCGCTAGGCTTAGGGGGCGAGTTTAGGAGATGGCAGAGCGGAAGGATTAACCACTACCTCATTTCCTTCTTACTTGGCCTGTTATTTTTCGTGATAATTACAATATTCGTGATGATGTAGAATGGAGAATGTGCTTACATTTCTGGGAATAATCCTCGCAGGGATAGGCCTGATCTCTCCTACTATAGACTACGTTTATATAAAATCGAAAGCACGAAGAATATCGCTATATCTTACGATAATAACTCTCTTAGTCGCTCTAGCAGCCTTAATCTATGCAATTTATTCATACCCAAATCAATCAGTGCTTATCTACGATAGTGTATTGCTTGTAGACTCTTATGGATTATTTTTGGCACTAGTTGCTACGGTAGGTGCATTGCTTGTTGTTATCGCCTCTTCATCTATAAAAAATTGGAGTACCTCTCCAAGTTTCTTCTCTCTCTTGTTGTTGGGATTGCTTGGCGTCTATTATCTCATTTTCGTGAATGACTTCGTGCTTTTAATTGCCGCATGGGCTCTAGTTTCCGTTGCTTCATACGTAATAGCAGGAATTAGAAAGGATGCAAAATCCGTTGAAGGCGCTGTTAAGTATGCAATTATGGGGGTGCTTGCCTCAGTTCTGTTGCTTTTCGCAGTAGCAAATATCTACAGCCTAACTGGCACTACCAATATCGGCGAGGTCGTTAGCTCGCTTAGCTCAGTCAGCTCGGGCTCGACGGTTCATCAGAACGTCCTCCTTCTTTCAGTCCTTATCTTTATATCCGCGCTAGGATTCAAAATTGGGATCGTCCCCTTCCATAGCTGGCTTCCAGATGTTTATGGAGGTGTACACCCGATTCCGGTATCCTTCTTGGCTGGCGTAATTAAGATTGCCGGTGTAGCGGTAATAATTCGAATTCTCTTTCCTTTGGCCCAATTGATCGGAAATATTTGGTTAGTTATATTTGCGCTGCTATCGATATTCAGCATGACCTTCGGTAATATTGTCGCGCTTGTGCAAAGCAATGTGCAGAGGATGATGGCCTTCAGCAGTATTGCACACGTTGGCTATATTCTTACTGGTGTTACCGCGATATCCTCGATAGGCCTAGGCGATAAAGTATTTGGCATCGAATTTGCTCTTCCTGGAATTGCGATTCACCTTTTTGCCTACTCAATTGCCAAAATTGGAATATTCGTAACTATTGCTTATCTGCTTAGGAGTAAGATAGGAACTATGTTGAATGATCTCAAAGGGATCGGTATAAGTATGCCGAAATTATCTGTCTCGATACTGATCCTATTATTCAGTTTGATGGGCGTTCCACCGTTACTAGGTTTCTGGGGAAAATTATACCTATTCACATCAGTTGTTGCTCTCGCACCCTGGCTTACGCTTATTGCATTATTGAATAGCGGAATATCGATTGGCTATTATGCTCAAGTTATCAGATATATGTTCTTCATGGAAGGAGAAAAAAGAATTGTGGAAAAAGACAAAGACGCAGAAGTTACTGTCCTTTTGATAACCGCTGTCTTAACTATTATTTTAGGCATTCTTTTGCCAGTATATTTCCCTTACATAGTTGGGATAAAGACATAGAGACTGTAATGCCAAATGACTTAATTCGAATCTGAATTTTTCTCTGTCAGACTATTCGCTTTCAAAACAACAGTTCAAATTTGGATGCCCGCACCAAGGTACCCACACACACACACAAATAACGCATCTCATCTCATGTACGCAATTATCAAAAGGAAGATAGGAAGGGCTAATGGAGTAAACAAGAACTAGAATTTGCTTGTGAGAAATAATCTTTTAA
>CAYFUV010000201.1:0-47333 GCA_964346435.1 uncultured Candidatus Bathyarchaeia archaeon
CTATCATTAGGACCTTTGAAATAGGAAGCCTCCCATAAATATGGTTTAGTATCGTTCGTTACTGGATCCTTTGTGAAGTACTTGAATTTTGAATTTATTATTACGGGTTTCTCGTACTCTTGACCGTAGAAATGATAAAATGAAATAGCGATAATTAGGATACACATGAACAAGGACAATGGAGCGGTAAATCTGCGAATATAATTTCTTTCACTCATCTTCTCTTACTCAAACTCTCTTCTTTATGGATCATGATTAGTGATGCGACGAACAATGGGATCCAATATATGAAATAATTCTGAAGACCTCTAAATGAAAGCCAAAGTATTGCGGCTGGGAAAATCCAGAACGCATGCTTAATTTTGTCAAAATAAACGAAATAATTGAGCAATAACGCTATGAATAATGTAGCTGCGCATATGGTATAGAATTCTATAGGGAGAGGTACTATGCCTACTTGAGTTAACATTGAAACTCCTTGACTCACGACTAACAGATTCCCAAGAACAGGGTTAGATATGCCTGAATACCAAGCTTCTGGATCTTTTATCAAAAAGAAAATATTTGGGATCATGAAGAACAATAACGAGGTTAATGAAAACCTCAATACGCTTAGTAATCGGAATCTCTTATCATTGATTTCTTCTGACTCCTTCCACTTCTTTATCAGCAGAAATGGAGCCAAAATCCAAGGAACTTGTTTGATTGAGCATGCTAAACCATAAAAAGCGCCTGATAGCTTATCGTTTTTGAATTCAAAAATTACCACGAGTAAAGGCAGTACCCACAGGAAATCTGTTAAACAACCTGCAGTGAAGTTTATGGCCAGATCAGAACCTGCGAATAACGGAACTATCATTAAAGCTCGTATGTTCTTTGGGGCCTTTACAAATATATAGATCATAATTATGATTTCGAAAAATACTATTGCCCATCTCATATCTTGAAAGCCAATAAGGATGAAAGGTACGTAAGCTAGAAAATGAAGTGCTGGGTAGTTCAACTTAGTTATTATATCTCCATCTATCGTAAAAGTAAGATAATCTGCATCTACAGAGAATATTTCAAGAGCTTTCTGCATATCCACTGGATACGGATTCCATGAGGGGAATCTCCAGAAATAAGCGGCATAATGTGTAAAAGCCAAGGCATCTGTTCGATATACTCCCATATAAAAAATTTCTGAAATCACGTATATGCTGAAGAGAGCGGAGAAGATAAGAGAAGGTAATATTAAAATCTCCAATTTCTGAACAATCCGTTCTTCGAGAGTAGAAGCAAATAGTAAAAAGAACGCAAGCATATACGAGACTAAGCATAACGTGACAACTTCTGGATGGGAATCGATTTCTCCCCTAAGCCAATTCTGAAATCCTTCATATAGTAAGAAACCTCCGGCAAAGACAAATGCGATCCGCAAACCAAAAGAATTTTGAACCATATCGAAAATCCCTATTTATTTACTTCAAAAGCTTCTTAGTTTTTAATATAATTTTGGGCGCTCTTTTCGTAAATATAATATTACTTGCCAGCGTATTAGTTAGAATATTTATTCATTACGTAGTTTTATTTCCGTAACCAGCTTTAAATGGAATAATCAAGATCGCGATTAGAGTAATGAATGAAAAAAATGAAACGTATAGATACGTATTGTCTGAAGGTTTTTGTATAAGTTCGATTTGGCTTATCCCCCTCTGACAAAATATTTCAATAAATCCTTCATCTGTTTCATGAATATCTAAAGGAGTATCATTCGATTTTGAGATCCATGTGGGGTAATATGCCTCCTTGACGATCAAGACACCATCGCTTTCTAGATCGGTTATGCGAATGCTGATATCATCAGGGGCTGATCTCTGAAATTCAACCTCTTTTGCTATACCTTCAGGACGTATCTCCACCATCTCTGTTATGCTGTCTGTTGAGAATATTGAGATATTCCATTCTTCATATTCGATTACGAAGGCTTTCTTAAAATCCGATGAATGCACTAGCTCATTTATCAAAGTCTGATTATTTCCCCCGATCATTATCCAATTTATCCCCAGTAATTCATGCTCTTCGATCAAATCCTTCCATATGTCGGTTCTATTCTCTGAAGTTTCTAAGTCATTTATTCTGTAATCGTTAATTTCGAGTATGGGTTTCAACAATTTTTCTTGCGGATACCATCCATCGATAAGGGTCTTCTCTGTGAAAGATGGTAACAAGTATATCCAAAGCGGACATTTTATCGCTAGAATTCTACCATAATGCTCTTCAGATTCGAAATAATCAACGAGCTCTTGAGGTATGATATCGTTCGATACGTTGTATGGTAACTGATCATTTGTTGGCTGAATTAGTGAATAACTGGCCTTAATGAAAGCTCCTGCTAGCATTATTGATAGAATTATTACCAATAATGCTTTGTAAATGCGCCTCTTTCTAAACGCGCGCGCTAATTGATCTAGTATTTTTCCTGATAATATCGATAACGGTATAATGAGAAATATCCAAAATCTATGAACATCTAAACTTCTCCAAAGCGTAGATAGTATCGGTACCCGGGTGAGTGGGATAGCAAAATATCCCAATCCGAGCCATAGGAAAAGAATAAACCATATTAGAAAGAAGAATTTTTCACTTCTGAGAATCTGTCTCCTAGAATCGATGATAAGACGAGATAAAATAAATAAGAATGAGATCAAGACAAAACCTTGACCAGAAAAAATTAATAAGTTTGACTCCAGCACCTCCCCAATTTCAAATATCCCCATGCCGAGTAATAGGAGAAAGATGAATGCTACATTCCTTCTCGTTCTCAATTTCTTAAAACCACGAAATTTCCCATATGTAAGACCCAGTGAGACTAGAGCAATAGAGAAGTGTGCTATACCAATTTCACGTGTTAGTAGATCGTCTAGAAAATAACTCAATCTTATGTAAGGAAATTCGATGGTTCTATTGAAAAACGGATTATTTGTGAGTTGTTCAGGAGCATATAATAAAAAGGGAATTGACCAAAAGCTTGAAACCAGTATGGAAAGCAATAAAACCGTTGAAGTTATCGCTAACCTCTTTATTAGGTCACCACTAGTCCATGAATAGGTTATAATCAAAATAAAAATTATCAGCGCGACATATAGCGCCGATAGATGGTGGATCAATATGATGCTGGTTAATAGTAGTGATGAGATTATTACCAATTTGGTACTGAATTTTTTATTCAAAGTTTGATGTAAACAGGCTATTAGTACGCAAACTAAAGGGAGAGCAACAATATTGGGAAATCTATCATAGAATAGATAGTTGCCTACTATCACTGGTGATAAAGCGAAGATTAATGCAGCAAATTCGCTCTCCCTTGGTTCAAAATCGAACTTTCGTGCTAAATAATAGACTGTAAAAGGCATTATCATATAGAAGAATGCGTCAATTATTTTGTAGGATAAGATTGGATTATGGATTATTAATGAAAAAAAGAGAACCAAAAAATAACCAAGCGGCGGGTAAAAAAGAAGGAAAGGCGTTCCACCATACCAATCCGGATTCCAATTCGGAATATAACCTAGTTCCATATGAGATCTGTACATGAATAGGATCTTACTGAGGTGACTAGTTGCATCTATACCTAAAGGAATCCCGGGAGCAAGTCTTGGTATTATCATTAATAGATTAATGAAGAAGATGAGAATGAAGATTTTATTTTGAAATGCCTCTAAAATTTTCGATTTAGATGAAAAGATCGGCCTATTCCTCCTTAATGGCGCGAATCAGTGATAATTTTCTTAGAATTATGTTGTGGATCTATTTATATTATAAAACCCACTTCGTATCCTAATAATTCTGCTAGCAGTAATTATTGCGATAAGGCTCGAAATGAGCAGAGTAAAGGCGGGGGATGAAAATTCTGGGATGTTTATTTTCTCGTCTTCGTCACATGCAGATTGAGCGTAATAGGAGCCATATCTATTAATTTCAAACACTACTGCAACTAATTTAATATTTTCTAGTTTTACATTAGAAGGTATGTTCCATTCAGTTAAGAATATTTCATACGAATTCGGTTTCAATTCAACTCTTTCTGCCATGGCGTAATCTCTAAAAACATTATTCCATACTTCGGCGCCGGAGATTAAATTATCTTCTACCACATATACGATTACCTCGCCGTTAAATGGAAATCCATTTCTCTCCACCACAGTAACCTCGATCTTAATCTCTCCCTCACTAATCTCTTTATCTACTGATAATCCTATCTTATGCACAATTCTTTTTGCGCACTCTTCCATTACCACTTTCTCCAAAGTCTCGCCCTTTCTAATCTTATAGCCCCCATCGTATACGTAGGAAGGAACCAAGGTGATATTGAATTCAGTCGCTCTTTCAGTTGCTTCCAAAGTACTCCATTCGTCTTGGAGATGGAAATCGACTAGATGAAATCCGTGGCTCCACTCTTCAGTGATTAATCGAATATCGTTTTGTTCTTCAAGGCAGATTGGACTTTTTGTATTCGAGAAACGTTCAATGAAAATTGAGTGAGTCGATTCACTCGGCATAGAATCGACTTCATTAACGAGAAAAAAGGATGATATGAATAGGCAAAAGAATAATAAAACAACGCTCAATGAGCGCTTCACGTACAATCCACCTAATTATCTGTTAAATTTTTTTTACTTATTAATTCTTTGCTACTAAGATGGCGCTTCTTCTACGACCTTCCCATTCTGTAACTATGAGAATAAAGAATATTATCCATATTACGAATAGGACCTCTCCTATAGTCTCATGAAACATTCGGAGATTGATACTTACAAATGCGCCGTAATAGATGATTAGAAAAATTCTGATAACATTTATGAAGAATGTTCCAATGGCTCCAAGAATGGCATATAGTACTTTTCTATAGATCGAGATATCCAATTTTAACATCAAGATAGCAATTACTAAAAAATAGATGAGCATGCTGAGTATGCCGACACAAGGCCAAAATAGGCTTATCCTTAAAGTGCCTTTTTGACCAAAAACCAATATCGTTTGCTCATCTAATATATTAATACCGACGCCCAAATAACGCAACATAGAAACTACCATGAATATGATTACTGACACCACCCCCTCAAATATCCCAAGTTGACTGTGTGGGAGAGCAGAATCGAGGAGTAAGATGAGGGCCATCCCTATTGCATAGACAATCGGAGTTGGAAATAATTTTAGTGCCTTGATATCATTAAAGGAGAGGCTGATCATTGCAGCGACGAAAGATATGTATATTATATAATCCCACATCCTCGCCCAGCTTAAAGTACCTGGTATGTTAAATCCTTCTCCGAAGGATTCGAGTACTGTATAATATCCAAATAGATACATGAACGCAAAATAGAACAAAATCCCAGAAAGGCAAGCTAACTTTGCTATCTTATTTCTATTGGATTTATCAAATTCTAATTTTTTCCTACTATCGAACCACTCTATGAGTAGGAAAAGGATTATGAAAGACAAACCACCTTGTCCTTCATTCCAGCCAAGTATGAACGACCCATGATTAACCAAGAAAATTAGTAATAATGGTAAAATGAAGGGAATTATGAATGCTAGATTATTAAACGACTCTGAACGTCTAAAGTCCTTCAACCTAGCGCCAATCTTAAGTCGCATTTTTTTCACTCATTTTAACGAAAATATTCCATTTCATAAACTAAGGATTAAACTGCAAAATAAGAGCATATTGCCTATATAAAAGTTCAAAATCTTAAAATGTCGCTTTTGATTTTGTAAAATCAATGATAATTTCCAAAAACATTAGTATGGTTCAGAGAATTCTTCCGATTTGTGAGGAGATCGCAAACGGTTACGACTCAATTGGTTCATGTATTTATGGATCCAGCGTATATGGAGATTCAGATGGAAACAGTCCTTACGATTGTCTACTGATTCTAAAAGATTTCGAAAAAGGGATTCGTTACAATTATAGAAAGTCACGAGAGAATTCTTATATCGCTTTCTTGATGGTAGATCAGGAACTCTTCGAAATGGATGTGAAGAACGGAAAGATTGGAGACTTTCTTGCGAATCGAATTTTGACCCCTTATGTCCCAGTATTAGGATCTAATTATCTTTTTGATATGGAACTTTTACTCAAAAAAAGAGTAGTAATGGAGGAGACTGAGAATCTAATAATAGAATATGGCGAACTTTCAAGATCATTTGCAATAAAGCCTAGATATTTTGCATTAGCAAGGATGGCAAAAAGAGCAAAATCATACCCTCCATTGGGATATAGTTATTATAGAATGCTTTATGGTGGTTATAGAAATGAAAACATGACGACTATAATGGATGGCTTTAGTAAAGCCGTTGATGAGTTGAAAGAAGATGGATATCTGAAGATAGAAGGCGATAATGTTTCGCCATCCGATGATTATGTGGATAAAATAAGTTCGAAAAGAACTTTAAAAAGGGTTGTAAACATTTTTGAGCAGAGCAAAGCGTCTCTTTACTCGTATCTAATGCAAGGAAGAGCAGGATTTGTAGATTTAGATACGATTTCAAAAGAGCTTACTTATAAAACGAGAAAAGACCTTCTTAGAGCCATTAAGAAATATGAGATCGAAGATCCAAGAAATTACCTTTACTTGAAAGTATCCGGTGAATTGGTATGCTTGAATGATAGAAGTTCTATTAAAGAAATTGTCAGAAAGATTAGGCCAGAAGCAAGTATGAAAATATCTCCTCTCGCTGGAGCACTTAACGAGGTATATTTAGTCATGGCTGATGATGAAAAGATGGTGGCAAAAAAATTCACTGATTGGCATAGTTTTAAATGGTTCGCATTGAATGTAGTAGCGCTGGGCACGAAAACCTTCTGTCTTTCTGGAAAAGCTAGATTGGAAAATGAATTGGGAATAAGCGTCTATCTTTTGGAAAATGGAATTTACGTTCCTTCAATAATATTTGCGAGCATACAGAGACGAATTTTAATTAGAAAATATATCGAAGGTTTTTTAGTTTCAGAAATTGTGAAGCGAGGCTTTAATGAGAATGAACTCTCTGATAGTGATGAACAATGTTTTTATCGCCTTGGAAAAAATTTTGCGAAAATACACTCGCTGGACGTTGAATTAGGTGACACCAAACCTGAAAATTTTGTAATAAGCCATGATGGGGAAATATTTGCTTTAGATCTCGAGCAGTCAAGAAGAAATGGTGATGCTACATGGGACATTGCTGAATTTTTATATTATTCTGGTCATTACTCGATTCGACCTAAAAACAGTCTTAAACAGTTGGTAGAAAATTTTGTTGATGGCTATTTAGAAATTGGAAATCCTAGCTATTTGAGAAAAGCGGCAAATCTATCATATGTGAAAGTTTTTTCAATGTGGACATCTCCGCAAGTAATGCGTGAAATAACTGAAATATTACGAGGATCCTCAAGCAGGGGAAGTGCCATATGATATTGGAGAAAATAGAAGAGGGAGACCTTATTCTGCTATACTATGATAGCAGGAGGAAATGGATAATCAAAGCCGTTGCTAATGAAAAATTTCACACTCATAAAGGAATAATCGATTTAAAAGATATTGTTGGTCTTTCTTACGGAGATTGCATTAAAAGCACCCTTGGATATGAATTTTGGATTCTTAAACCAAATTTTTGTGATCTTCTCTCCATATTCAAGCGGCCAACTCAAATAATTTATCCAAAAGATGCCGGATTAATAGTCCTTAAACTTGGAATAGTTCCGGGAAAAAAAATTATTGAAGCAGGAACTGGTAGCGGATCTTTAACGGCCTTAATTGCTCAAATAGTCAAGCCAAATGGGCACGTCTATACTTATGATATAAATAAAAAATTTCTAGAAACCGCTAAGAAAAATCTTCGTAGAGTTGATGCTTATGATTATGTAACATTTGTGAATTCAGATGCTAGGAAGGGATTCGATGAATCTGATGTAGACGGAGTAATAATCGATCTTGCTGATCCTTGGAATGTTGTGACACATGCCTATGATTCTCTAAAAAGTGGGTATCCAATTGGATCATTTAGTCCGACAATAAATCAAGTGGAAAAGATGGCGGTCTCTCTTAAAGAAAATGGATTCATAAATATCGAAACGATCGAATGCTTCCTAAGAGAAATGCACATTGAAGAAGGAAAGAGTAGACCAATTAGCAGAATGATTGCTCATACAGGATATCTTACGTTTGCCAGGAAAATAAATCATTAGCGATCATTTAACAGGATTTGCGTGATTATTTACAACCACACCCTCCATTTGGTTCTTCATCAGTAGATTCTGTGACATTCGGATATATTACTGGCAAGCCCTCGCTTATCCATGCTTTAATTCCCCCATCGATATTGTAAACCTTAGAGAAGCCATTATTGATGAGAATCTGACTTGCATTTTCACCTGTTACTCCTGTGTTTGAATATACGAGTATCGTGCAGCTATGGTTTTTCGGCATATCAATTCCCTCTCGTAACCTAAGTATTGGAATGTTGATTGCTCCTTCGATGCGTTCTCTGTAATAGGCGTAATCTGGCCTAACGTCTATTATCGATACTCCTCCTGTTTCTGTCTCAATAAGTTGTCTGGCTTCTGTCGCGGATACAGTTATAAAAGTTGGATTGTCCCAGTATTGTGATTGAACATAGATCGTAATTGCACTTGCTGCAATAACAATTATTATGGCAAAGAAACCTAATCTGATTTTATTCAATTTTTTTCAATTCCAACTGATTACTTTAACTAACAATTAAAGATTATTTTGCAGGAACGCGTTTTATTCGTGATACGAAGAAAGTAAATGATTGGATTATTTAAATAATATTCTGGAAATCAATTAATACGAAAGGAGAGCTGCTAGTTGAGCAATAGGAAAAAGCGAATTGGTTTCATTGGTCTTGGAGCCATGGGATCTCGTATGGTAAAAAGACTTTTGGACAATGATTTCGAAGCAACGGTATATGATATTAGACCAGAGGCAATAGAGCTAGTAACGGCTGAAGGAGCAAAGTCCGCAAGAACGCCGAAGGAAATTGCTGAAAATTCAGATATTATTCTACTTTCGCTTCCCTCGCCAATAGAAGTTTCTGAAACCGTTCTAAGTAAGGATGGAGTACTCGAAGGCGTTAAGAAAGGGGGAATAATAATCGATACCAGTACTACTGATCCCCTTACGGCCCAGAAAATTGAAAAGAGTGCTGGAGAAAAGAATGCGGAATTTTTAGATGCGCCAGTCAGCGGAGGGACGATTGGGGCCGAAAAAGGAACTTTGTCTATAATGGTCGGAGGAGAAAAGCGCGTATTAAATGCTTGCATGGATGTATTGAAAACTATAGGAGAAAATATTTATCATGTTGGAAAAATCGGTTCAGGACAATTATTTAAATTAATTAACAACATGTTGGTTGGAATAAATCTAATAGCGGTTGGTGAAGCTTTAGTTCTTGCCTCTAAAGCAGGATCTGACTTGAATTTATTATATGATGTGATCAAAACAAGCGCCGGAAATTCTTGGGCTTTTGAGAATAAAGCTCTCAATATGATAGAAAAGAAATTTGAGCCAGGTTTTAGAGTATGGTTACATCATAAAGACCTTGGATTGGCTCTAAATATGGCATCAGAATATGGAGTTCCAACTCCTCTGCTAGCATATTCTCATGAGGTATTCAAATCAGCAAAATCACTAGGTCTAGAGAATTTAGACCATTCTGCCGTTGTCAAATTCGTTGAATGCATTTCGAAAATTGAGATCTGAGGCGGTTATCAAAATTTTGTTTGATATGCTAGAATCTTAGCTATTAATATACTTGTTTCTCTTTAATTCTTTGTGCGAGTTTACCTGGAAGTTCTATAGGATCTTCGACCTCCTCTGGTTTCACTTCGAACCTCTTAGCTTTAATAGTCATGCCACATATACCATCTGAGATTAGTCTTCCTTTAACACATCGTGCAAATTTACAATTCTTTGGTTCACAAACATCTTCCGCATATTTGCATTGTGGGTCTTTACCCTTGAAATAAAGGGCTCGTTGACCGCATCGGAAGAATTGACAGTTAGATATACAATATTTTGGCTTGTTGGACATAATGTTCTATACCCCAAAAATAGATTTGTTTAAAATGTTTGGATTACAAAAAGTCTTTTGAATGCTTAATTGTCTTCGTAGGTAGATTTATGTCAAGTCTACGGTTATTATATAATGCAAATATAAAGATTTCGAAAAAGCCCATGTACTAGAGCTCTATCAGCATGTGCTTTGAGAGTATTACACAATCTTGAGAAAGATTTTTCACTAAAATAAATTTTTAAAGGATATTTTTTCTTTATATTAAAAAAGTTACGAGGAAGCATCGCTGAGGAATAGTAAAGATGGCCGTAGAACTTACATTTTTCGAGAATATGGCTCTATACAGCGTTTTAGGAGCTTCGATATTGGCCTTCATTTATGCAGCTATTTTGGCCAAGCAAATCCTTAAAGAAAGAATTGGAACAGGAAGGACTCTAGATATCTGGAAAGGAATAAAAGATGGCGCCAATGCCTATCTAAAAATTCAATTCAAATCAATAGCTTTGGTTATAGGCTTCTTAGGAATAATTATTTATTTTTCAGCAGAATTTGTTGGAGCGCCCCTTTCTATATCCTTAGGTCGAGCCGGAGCTTTCTTAATGGGTTCATTTTTCTCGGCTATGGTAGGATATTTGGGCATGAATATGGCAGTACAGGGCAATATTAGGGTAATGCATTCATCACAAAAAAGTTTCAGAGACGCACTAAGAGTGGCATATAGGTCAGGGACGATAACTGGCATGCTAACTGATGGTCTAGGTTTACTCGGAGGCACACTAATATTCATGATGTATTTGAAAGATGCGCCTGAGGTTTTGTTAGGATTCGGCTTTGGCGGTACTTTGTTAGCTTTATTTATGAGAGTTGGGGGCGGTGTATATACCAAATCTGCAGATGTCGGGGCAGATCTGGTTGGAAAAGTAGAAGAGAGGATACCGGAAGATGACCCAAGGAATGCCGCCGTGGTCGCAGATCTGGTTGGAGATAATGTAGGTGACTGTGCGGGCATGGCGTCCGACATTTTTGAATCTTATGAGGTTACCATGGTCTCTGCAATAATTTTAGGTCTGGCCATAGAACCTTTTGATTTTAAATGGATAATTTTTCCCCTTTTGGCTAGAGGTATCGGTGTTGTTAGCACAATAGTAGGAACTTATGCGGTTTCTATATGGCCAGATAGTATTACAAAAGGAGATGCCTTTAGAGCGATGGACCTTTCTTATGATTTATCGAGCGTTATCTCTGGCATTAGTTTCTTCTTTTTATCAGTCTATTATGTCAATGATTTGAGAGTATTTTTTGCCACTTTAGCAGGTCTTGTGTTAGCGATAAGTTTCAATAAATTGGCGGATTATTTCACTAGCCCATTCAGAAATCCAGTTGATCAAGTTTCAAAGTCGGCAAGAACAGGAGCCGCAACGGGAGTGTTATCTGGCATAGCATTGGGTTTTGAGAGCACCGTTTGGACAATTTTGGTTATTTCTATGTCAATAGTTGCTTCGGCATTGTTCTTTAGTGGAGCCGGCATAACATTTGTTATGTATGGGGTTGCATTAGCTGGTATAGGAATGCTAACACATACTGGTAACAATGTCTCGATGGATACATTTGGGCCAATTGTCGATAATGCTAATGGGATAGGCGAGATGGCAAGAATTGAGGACGATTCTCGAAAGATTTTGGCTGATCTTGATGCCTCTGGGAATACTAGTAAGGCGGTAACGAAAGCTATTGCAATAGCATCCGCTGTTCTGGCAGCAGTTTCTCTTTTTGGAGCTTACACAGAAACTATAGGTTTGGAAAAAATTGGCCTCAATATAGTTGAGCCATTAGTCTTCGTTGGCCTTTTAGTTGGGGGATCCATACCTTTCTTATTCAGTTCATTTTCAATCAGGGCAGTTGAAAGAGGGGCATCCAAGATAATTGATGAAGTTAGAGCTCAATTTAAGATTCCAGGAGTAATAGAAGGCAAAACTCTTCCGAACTATTCTCGGGTTGTTAGTATTTGTACGGCTGCAGCACAAAAAGAACTTGTTAATTTAGCACTCCTTGCAATACTTGCGCCGATAATTTTAGGATTGTTATTGGGTGAGGCTGCTTTAGGAGGCTTCCTTGCTGGCATAATTCTAACCGGACAATTGTTGGCCGTTTTCATGGCAAATTCTGGCGGTGCTTTGGACAACGCTAAGAAGAAAGTGGAGGATGGTTATTATGGCGGAATGGGTTCAGAAACTCATAAGGCAGCCGTTATTGGGGATACAGTTGGTGATCCTTTGAAAGATACTTCAGGACCTGCATTAAATCCGATGATTAAGGTGATTAATCTGATATCATTGCTTTTTGTGGGCATGATAATGAAGCTCAGATACGAAAGTTCACTATTTATTCCTTTGGCAATTCTGCTTATTATAATACTCTCTCTTGCAATATGGCGAAGTAAGAGATCTTCCACCTTGTAGGCCGGGCCTCAAGTAGGTCAAATTGCGCTTATGAAAAAGCATTGAAAGCGATTTTACGCGTACTAATTAATTACCCACTTTTGTATTTTCTAAATAATTAAACTCCCTCATTGAATTTTACTAAATCCGAATTAGAAATAATGGGATCTAATTGATGATGACCTTCCATAAATCTTCATTCTTAATGCAGCCAATATCCGGTTCATTTAAACTTCCATGAAAATATGAGTACGATCTTGCTCTGCATCCCCCGCAAATATATTTGTCTTCACAATTTCCGCATCCAATTATTCCATTATTTAAAACAAAGCTTCTTAATTTCTCTCTATGTCTGATTTCATATAAGAGTTGATTTCTATCCCATACGCTTTCGATTTCATCTTTCAAAATATTTCCAATCACAGTATGATTGTTTGTTGGAAAAAAAACACATGGTTTTATATCTCCGTTAGAACTTATGCACATGTAGAGTCTCCCAGCCCCACATCCGCCTAGAAACTTTGAAACTGATTCAACACCTTTTTTGGCAGCATAATGGGCGGTCATAGCAAAACGAAGCTTTTTTTCTTCGGCAATCTCCTTGACTACACTTGCAAATTGCGGACAAGTACTAAAAATTCTATCAACTTCCTTTACTTTATTTTCTTCTTTAGATTTGACATATGAATCAACGATTTTTTTTCCCATCAAATTCAGTATGGAAAATCTTTCTCTTGGACTAAGGTCAAGTTCTAAATCTCTTTTCGCTCTCCCAGTAGGAATATAATTAAAATGAATAAATCTGCTATCTTTTTTTTCTACGAATTCTAATAGATCTGGGACATCCTTGATATTATGCTTATAGACTGTTGTTGCTATGCAAGTATCAAGCTTCTCATCTATACAATTACTGATCCCCTCTATGGTCTTTTCAAAACATCCTTTGACTCCTCGAAAAGATTCGTGTCTCTCTTTACTTATGCCATCTAGGCTAATTTCAACATAGTTTATCCCAAACTCTTTGATTTTTTTGACATATTTTTTTGTGAGTAGAGTACCATTTGTTGCTATGCTCAAGAATGGTATCTTATTTTTTGCATATTTGAGTACTTCAAAGAAATCGCCTCTCATTAAAGGTTCGCCTCCAGAAAATGAAAGAGAAGGAACACCGATATTCGAAAAATTCGATAATTCATCAATTACTTTAAAAGCCTCGCTTGTTGATAATTCATCTTTGGTATTAGACCTCGCATCTGAATAGCAATGCCTGCATTTGAGATTGCATTTTTGAGTGAAGTCCCAAACCACATGGAATGGTCCAGCTGGAACAAATGGTATTTGTACGCCAAATTTTTCAATTCCCTTCATCATCAAGACAAATCCCTTTAACCAAGCCTCCCCGTATTCTTGATTCAAAAATCTACTTTTCATGAACGTTTTATCTACTCTCAAAAGTTTTCTATATAATTCATAAAAGGAGTTAATTCTATGACTCAGATCATTACATTTTTCACAAAGTGTAATATCTTCTCCAAGGAATTCTCTTAAGGAGTTTGACAATAAATTGCCGTCTTTTTCGCAAGCAACGTCGAACTTCTTTATTACTGCTTTGAAAAGTGGATTAATTTGACGGAGAAGGATGTTTTGAATAAGTACTCCATCCAATGAGATTCGCTCGCTGTAGATGGCTTTTAATAATTCCTGAATGGAATTATTATTTACTTTTTCTTATTATTAAAAAGTTAATAAAAAACATTCAAAATTATTTGAAAAGCAGATTATGAATATAAGAAAAAAGCCTGAGATCAGTTAGGTTGCAATTCTCCTGCGATATTGGAGTAGATAAGATGAGGAACGATCATCGCTCTCGTGCGAAAAAACGATCTACTAAGATTATTATGTTATATGTTGTACTAATTGTTGGAATAATTTCATTGACTTTTCTGGTTTTTCTTATTGCGCAAGGCACTTGGTTTGATATGTCGCAAACAGAAATTAAGAGCATGTACATTGAAGGCAAGTATATAGTGAAAGAGCCTCATAGTAGAACGTTCCCACCAAATGCCACCAAAATTGAATATTTGAAATCGAATTATTCTTACTTTGAAAACGAAACCATTGTCATCAGAGGAGTTGCAAGCTTTAAAACTTCTGAACCGGATCTAGGAAAGGATATTTGGACCATAGAAGATGAAACAGGAGCGATTGACGTTCTGGTTCATGCAAAGACGCCGTTGAAAGAAGGAGAATTAATTGCAGTTAGGGGCATATTCAGGGTAGTTCATAAATAGAATTACGTATGGTTACTTTATGATGCCTCTTCTTTTGCATTCCTTAAAAACTTCTTCAATTGTTCTTTCATCCACATTTATCTTGAACTTCTTCATCAAATTCTCTTTAGTAGTGGCTATGTCTGGTTCGCTTTCTGAGTAATGCAAGGCTTTCGGAATAAGGTTGCATAGATCTTCAGTCAAATTCCATGGAAATATGACCCACCTCCAAGAGATCTCTTTAGCAAAGTAGTCAGGGACAAATTTTGAACCTTTAATATGCATTATGGCCGCAGTATGTACTTCTGATGGCTTCAAAGTTTTTACATGTTCTACTGCTTTTATCATACTCTCGCCAGTATCCGTTATATCGTCCACAATAAGAGTTCTCTCTTTAGTCAAATTAACCGATAGAGGATACTTCAATCGTGCTTCACCATCTGGAGTTGCTGTAATTCCCCAATGTTCCACCTTTAAGCTGAGTAAGTCTTTCACTCCGAGGAAATCACAAAGTATTCTGGAAAAAAACCAACCGCCTCTAGCAAGCCCGATTATGACGTCAGGTATGCTATCTGATTTTATTATCTTCTTCGAAACAATTTTTGATAATTCATAGAAATATTCCCAGCTCATCAATTCACAATCAAATTTATCTTTATCCAACTGTACAACTCCAATTATTAACGAAAATCAAATTAACTATTGCTGCATATATTAATTCTTTCTACTGGGAGAAACACATTAAGATGGAGTCTAAAAACAAAGCAGAAATTGCAATTATTGGTGGTTCTGGACTCTACGCTCAAGAAATGATGGAAGATGTTGAAGAGATCAAGGTTTATACTCCATATGGTAAAACAAGTGACCTTATTACTGTAGGCACTTATTTAGGCAAAAAAATCGCCTTTTTACCTAGACATGCTAGAGGACATCAACTTCCACCTCACAAGATAAACTTCAGAGCCAATATATGGGCGTTGAAGGAAATCGGGGTAAGAAGAATTTTATCCTCAAATGCATGCGGATCTCTTCAAGAAAAACATGCGCCTGGAGATATTCTGGTCATCGATCAATTTATTGACAGGACGAAAAATAGAGCTAGCACATTTTTTGAAGGGGGAAAAGTTTGTCACATTTCTGTTGCTGATCCTTTCTGTCCGGAATTAAGAGAACTTCTTGTAAAGAAAGGCCAAGAACTGGGAATAAAAGCATTTGATGGAGGAACTTATGTATGTGTAGAAGGCCCCAGATTCTCAACGAAAGCAGAGAGCAAACTCTTTGGGCTGTGGGGTGCTGATGTTGTTGGCATGACAATCTTTCCTGAATGTGTTTTAGCAAGGGAAGCTGAAATCTGCTATGGCTCAATAGCGTTAGTGACTGATTATGACGTTTGGGCAGAAAAGCCTGTAAGCACGGATGAAATAGTAACTACGATGATTAAGAATGTAGACAAAGCAAAGAAATTATTCTCGGCAGTAATACCCGAAATTTCAACGAAGCCCAAATGTAATTGTTGGCGTGCTTTGAAAGACGCTACTTTATAAAAGATGGAAACACGTGCCCTTAAGTTTGAAACTCCTCGGTTTCAAACTCACTTTTTGAAGAACGAAGTTTAATAACTATTGCAATGGCTATCACAATCACAATTATTATGATTATTATGTAGAGTAACTCCCCAGTAATGGTTTCAATTATCTTTTCCTGGATGGGCGGAGTTTGCTGTTCTTCCACCATCTCGATAACATATATCGGCACATTGCTTTCAATAATGTATTCCCTGGCTTCCTCATCCTCATATTCTATGATTAGTTTAATAGAATACTCTCCCTCAAAGATCTCGGAGTTCAATAGCGCTTCTAGAGTAAATGGCGCGGGGGAGTTTGGTTCAAGATCTCCTATATAGTTGTAGCTTTCTGGCTTTAGGACTAGTATCGAGCCCGGGAATAATGAGACGTTCGTGAATTTGGCCGTAACAGTTCCTTTATTCAAAAGACTAGCTGTTATTGAGACAACGGAGCCTGCTGTTGCTAATTCTGGCTCAACTGAGAGTTCATATAATATGACTTCTATCTGTCCTTTTGCATAGAATCCAATGACATGCGTTTCAGATTGGGGCGAGATATAGCCGAGTCTTTTATACGAAATTACTATATTCCCAAGGAATCCGTTTCCAGCAGAGTCTTTCGGAACGAATATTAAAGGTTCAATTGTTACATTTTCTCCTTCTTTTATCTTTTCGAATTTCCAATTGCTCGGACCAATGGCAATAGGCGAAATTGGAGATATCTGTGATTGAGGAAATCTTAGACTAACGTCTATATCGTATATTGATTCGAAATCATTGAAAATGTTGATGAGGACAGTTGTGTTGAATCCAGCGTTGAGTGTATTAGGATGTGCCGTTACCTTCAGATTTGTTACTTGACTTTCTACATTCAATATAACGCCTGAGGATATTGTGAATAATATTATCGATATTAGGAAAATCCATTTTTTCATTTCTTATCTCACATTTTAATCCTTTCTTAAAGCATCTATCGGGTTTAATCTAGACGCCCTCCAAGCAGGATAAAATCCCGCTATTCCGCTTAAAACAAATGCTATGGTAAATACTTCTATAAAATCTGATGGTATAAAGTGGGGATTTAATGTCCCTTCCCCCATGAAGGGTATGATGCCCAACATGACATAAGCTCCACCAATCCCGATACCCAGACCAAATAATCCGCCTATTGTACCTATTACAATGGACTCAACAAGAAACATAAAAAGGATAGCGCTATTTCCATACCCAATTGCTTTTAACAATCCAATTTCATGCGTCCTTTCCATAACAGAAGTATATAGTGTAGTAATTATTCCAACAGCTCCAACAAACATAGATACGATAGCGATAGCAGATATAAATGATCCAAAAGTTCCTACGATATTTTTTATGGTTTCTGCAAGAGCTTTAGGCGAAATTATTCCGATATTTTTCCCATATATCTTTCTAATTCTTTCTTCGATTTTTTCATTCTCATCTGGATCTCTTGTAATCCCATAGATACCGTCATAAACCCCTTCTTTTTCAAATAGAGCGTTAGCTGCCTGCAGGGAAATGAAGACTTGGTTATCTACTTGCATATTTCCTAACTCGTTAAGTATGCCCTTGACTTGAAAACTCTTCTTTTTGATAACAAGCTTTTCCTTTCCCCCCTCAATTTCTGTCTTTGCGATTTCGATTGTAATAGTCTGACCCCTTTTTGCGAAAGGCTTATCTAAATCTGGTGGATATGCGACGCTATGGCCTAATAATATCCCCATGAAGTCTGAGGAAGAAACTAATGACCCAGTTTCAAGACTTAGCTTTGGATTAACATCCTTCAATTTACTTTGATCTATTCCTATAATCGTCGTAGTTCTAACTTCACCACTAGATCTTAAAGTGGTTGTATGCGAAATGAAAGGCACAGCGTATTCTATTCCAAGAATACGTTCAATATTCCTAACGGTTTGAGAAGTTAATTTAGTCTTGGGCAATTCTTGTGGCGGCCCGCCAAACGTCCCCTCAGATGGAGTAATAATTAAGATATTTGCGCCTAACGTGCCTAACTGTTCATCGATGAATTTGTTCATGCCTCCACCAAGTCCATTGAGGGATGTCATAAGCGCTACTCCTATTACTACCATCACTATCGTAAGTACGGACCTTACTTTCCTCTCTCTCAAAGCACTGAATGAAAGCCCAATTATATCAAATATCTTCATTAATTAATTCACGTCATATAGAGCATGGTTTGTGAAAAAGAACATTTTATAAAAATTCCTAATCGGTGATTTCAATTGCACATTGATAAGAAAATCCTTCGGTCTCCTTTTCTATTACGCCATCTCTTAAATGAAAAATTCTCCTAGTCTTATCGGCCAATTCAAGATCGTGAGTTACAATTATTATGGTCGCTTTTTTTTCGTTATTTATCCTACACAATACGTTGATTATTTCTTCACCAGTCTTTGAGTCTAGATTCCCTGTAGGTTCGTCAGCAAGAATAAATGCTGGATTATTGATTAATGCTCTGGCGATTGCTACTCGTTGTTGTTGTCCCCCGCTGAGCATAGTTGGCTTTCTATTCTTCATGCCACCTAGACCGACTGTTTTTAAAAGCTCTTGGACTCTTCTCTTCCTAAGTTTTTTAGGCATGCCACTGATTATGGCGGGCAACTCAACATTTTTTTCTACAGTTGATCTGTTGATTAGGTTGTAAGTCTGAAAAATAAACCCAATCTTTCTATTTCGAAATTTGGATAATACCCTGTCCTTAAGGCGAGTTATGTCAATTCCATCTATTAAAAGCCTTCCGCTCGTTGGTCTATCCAAGGCACTTATCATGTTCAGTAGAGTGGATTTTCCACTGCCAGATGGTCCAACTACTGCGACAATTTCTCCTTTCTTGATCTTCAGATTCACTCCATTAAGGGCAAGGACTTTTACTAGTCCTGTATCGTATATTTTTTTTAGATTAGATGTTTCAATCGCATATTTTTGGTATTTCTTTTTCATTATTACATCTCTACAATAATTTGAATTCTGCTTTTCGATAAAGAAAACATCTAGAATATAAAAGGATTCGTAGAAAAAAGAAGAATTAAAAAAGTATATGATTAATAGCAAAAATTAATAATAGATCCCCCGTAAGTATGCTTTAAAATAATGAGAATCATAAACTCTAAATACTCGTTTATTAAATTATGTGAACTTTATCATGATTATTCGCTGTCACATTGAGTACCGAAGATAGAAAAGTGAAATGAATTATGGACAAAGTTGGAATTGTTGGTTATGGTTCATATATCCCTTTAGAAAGAATAGCGACTGAAAATATAGTAAGAAAAAGAGAATCAAAAAGAAAGGATTTAAACAATTTTTTAGAAAAAATTAGGAAAGGATTGTTGCTCGAGTATAAGTCTATAGCAAGTCTTACAGAAGATTCTACGACTCTTGCCAACGAATCTGCTGAAAATGCGATTATTATGTCTCAAATAGATCCTGCCAAAATTGGATCTGTAGCTGTCGGTACTGAGTCAAAACCTTACGCCGTAGGTTTGATAGCTAGGCATATTGCCTCTTTTACAGGAGTTGGAAATAACGTTTTTGTATCCGACATAGAAGGTGCATGTAATGCCGGAATGCAAAGTGTAAATTATGTGAAAGCTCAAATTGAAGCAAATATGATCGAATATGGCCTTGCAGTGGGCGTCGACATCTCGCAGGCTCCAAAAGGCGATGCTTTAGAATATTCATGTGGCGCTGGGGCATGTTCTTTTGTTCTTGGTAAGGAAAATTTGGTTGCGAGTATTGTCGACATGGCGCCTTGTTCAAGCCTTTATTTAGACTTCTTCCGTAGAGAGGAAGTTCCTGTTCCAAGCCATTTTGGCAGGACTACAGTAGAATGTTATAAATTCCACGTTGTAGGGGCTATCGAAGAATTGCTAAGGCGGCATCCAGACATTAAGGTAAGTGATTTCGATCATATAACGTTCCATCAGCCCTCTGGATATATGCCCTTGAAAGTCTGTAAATCATTGGCAGAACCAAAAATTGACATTAAGCACGACTCCTCGGTAACGGATAGACTGAAGTTGACTTATGATGATATCGAAAAGAAGGTTAAACCATGGCTTAAAGTGTTATATACTGGAAATACATACGCTGCATCAACATTGATTTCAATAGCCGCAATTCTAGATGAAGCAGAGCCAGGACAAAATATATTGGCCGTTTCATATGGTTCAGGAGCATATACTATGGCAACTTGGCTGCATGTAGAAGAAGGAATAAAAGATGATAAAACCAAATTGATACCTTCAGTACAGGACTATTTGGATAGAAAGAAAGAGATAGATTTCAACACTTATTCAAAGTATTATTCAGAAAGAGTTAGCAGAGAAAAGAGACGTTTAATATTTCCTAAGATTCTAGGAAAATTGAAAGCGTTGGGCGATGAAACTCTTACCATTAATGTATGCAAAGGATGTAAGAGGATTTATTATCCAGTTAGGGAGAAGTGTCTTCAATATGATTGTCCAGAACCGCTAGAAGAGATAATGCTTCCAAAGATAGCAGAATTGAGGAGTTTTAGGGCCTTGCCAGCTAGAAAGAAATACTCAAATAACTATGAGGTTATGAAAAATGGCGATGTTTTGCTAGTTGACTGCGAAATAGGGGATCTGAAGAAGGGAATTGTCGTAGAGGCCATATTTAGGAGAATTGATTACGAAGGTAAAGATGGTTTAATATTATACGGGCTTTGCTATAGGCCAATTTTTAGAAAAAAATATTTTAAAAGTATGAATGTACCAATACCCAAAGTTTAAATTTCCAATATATGATAGAGAATAAATCAACAGAGGTGTATGGTATTGAGCCAATACGTATGTCCTCATTGCAGTGGTTTTGTACATGCTCCAATCTATGCTATGCCGTATATGGAACCGATTCCGATCAAGGTATGTCGAGTCTGCGGCAATCTCGCAACATGGGTCCCAGCTTATCAAAGATGGTATTGTTATTTCTGCCATAGATATGTTTAGAATCTAAGCACCCGATCAAAAAATGAATTATACAACCAATCCTTAGGCCTTAAACCATTGGAAATTTAGATAACTTACGCCTTTCTTTCTTAGATTCGGTGAAGCTATCACAAACTGCTTCCTCACAGTTGTGGCCAGCCTTCCTGCTCTCACTACGTCAAAAGTCCCTATTTTCTCTTTTTCAGTTCTTACAGTCGCGATAAATGGCGCATGATCGATACCTGGACCCCTTTCATAAACGGCGAAATCAGTTCCGAATTTTATTCCAGGAGTCACAACGTACCCTTTATCCCTTAAATCTTTGTAGACAATATACGCGAGTTTGAAATTTCTATATGTTTTGCTTGCTAATTTTAATAACTCATTTTTCTTAACTGCCTTTCTGGAACGAGGAGTAACTACTTTGATCTTTCTTTTTTCGAGTAAGAAGAGCCCTTCCATGAGGTCAAGCATAAGAGGAACTGTGAATTCTTTATCGGGCTTTGGTTTTAAAATTCCTATAGGCTTTCCAAAAAAACCTGATTTATATAGCGCAAAACCGGACTTTGGATCCCAAACAACTAATCTGGTCCCAATCAATTCTGCCTCGATTTTGCTTCCCATTTTTCTAGCCAGAGATGGCTAGCAATCTTATTAAATCTATCGCATCTACAGTCAAATCTGCGATGCTTTCCAATCTTTCAATTATGTCTTTTAGAATTAGTAACAACTGAACCGGCATTTCACTATTCAATACTTCACCAATGAGTTCTCGATAATTTGAATCAACATCTTTTTCAATCTTTTCGACAACTAAGGCCATTTCTAAGGCCTTAGATGGATTAAAACTCAATGATAGGAGAGTCTCTCTCATCGTTGATATTTCATCAAGTATTATGTTAGAGATTTTTGAAGCTTTCACAAAGTACTTTTTCCCAATTTCCCACTGCTTTTCGTCACAGTTTAATAATCTAAATGCCACGCCTTCCATGCTGTCTGCGATCTCATTAAATTTAAAGATGAGCCTTAAGAAATCCTCTCTATCTATTAATAAGCCTCCAGCAGTAGCCACTTCCTCTAAGAAACGTTTTTTATCCTCTTCAAATTGCTCAATGAGTTCAAAGAGTTCATCGTAATGCTTCTTTATCCCTTTTTTCCTGTCTTTTTCTTGAGATTCAAATATTAAAACAAGTTTTCTAGATATCTCAACAACGGTTCTTGCGTGTTCTTGACATATCTTTAATATCCTTCTCCTTATCGATTCTTCAGCTTCATATGGAAATGCCATCCGCTTCCCAGCTACATTGAATATACTATATAAAAAGTAATTATTAGGACTATTTAGAACCTTTCCTCTGGAGATGATAAATCAGAATTTAACTTTGCCAATTTGAATATTGATTATCGTTTCCAGAATTTTATCAGCGTCGGCTCTAATCTGTTTCCAGCTGTCTCTATCTCTAATGGTAACCGTATTATCTTGCATTGTTTGATAATCAATTGTTATCGCCACCGGTATGCCTATTTCGTCTGCTCTCGCATATCTTCTTCCTATCGAACCTATCTCATCGTATTGGACCTCAATTCTGTTTTCTATTAGATTCTGGTATATTTCGTGGGCCCTTTCTGGCAAACCATCTTTACTGACTAATGGTAGAATGACTGCCTGAAATGGGGCGATATCTCTAGGTATTTTTAGAACTGTTCTACCTTCAATTTTGGAATAAGCATATTCCAAAGATGCGTATACTAGTCTATCGAGGCCAAAACTGGGCTCTGCCACATGAGGGATGAACCTTTTACCAGTTTCTTTTACTTCCCTTGTCTCAATTTTTACATCTTTTGGTTGAATGGTGTACTTTCCTAATTTATACTTACCATTTTCTCGAAATTCCCTTTCAACATCATCTGGATCTGCTTCTTCAATAAGATTCATGACTTCCTCTACTTTTTCAAATTTTGATCGCAAGACAGAAGCTATAGGCCTTATTGTCCTGACCTTCTTAGTAATTGGTTTATCATAAGGTTTGAAAACTCGTAAATCAATTCCGGAATATTTTGAATGACGAGAAAGGTCATAGTCAGTTCTGAGAGCATGTCCAGCTACTTCAGTCCATCCCCACCTATCCAGCATAACTTCTTGATCATAAGTTTGCGTCGAGTAATGGGCTCTTTCATTTGGTAATTTTTCAAGAAATCTTTGTTTATCAGGAGGTATTCCCAATTCAGAAACGAATTTTTGTGATATTGCCATAAAATAGGCAAGCCATTCGTTTAGAATATGTTTCTTATTTAATGCACTATTAATATCAATTTGTATAATATCTGCCTTACCTTTAATTCGGGCTTCTTTTGGTAAGATATTTATCTTATCTTTTTCAACTTCTTTCAACATTGGGCAGCTAGACTCGTCTGGATCGTAGAAGAATTCGAATTCCATTATAGTAAATTCTCTCAGACGAATTGGTCCTTGCCTGGGAGAAATCTCATTTCTTAAAGCTGTTCCAATCTGAGCTATTGCTACAGGAAACTTTCCACGCGTTGATTCAGATACGCGCTTAAAATTTGTGAAAATGCCTTGAGCCGTTTCGGGTCTCCCATATCCAATTGATTCGCTGTATGGGCCGATAGTTGTTGAGAACATCGTTTGAAAGTAATCTGGGTTAGATAATTCTCCGTTACATTCAGGGCATTTAATCTCGCTTTTGCGGATCTCATCCTTAATTTCTTTTAGACTAAGGGACTCTGATCCAGGAATACCTTGCTCTTCTAGAATATTATCTGCTTTATACTTTCTTTTACAACGAATGCATTCTACAATTGGATCGTTAAAGTGTTCTACGTGCCCTGAAGCCTCAAATACTTTGTGAGGAGTTATTATTGGAGTGCTAATCTCAAAAAACTCATGCCTCTTAAGGAAAAAAAGCCTCCATTTTTCCTTTATCTTATCCTTTAAAGCAACACCGAGGGGACCTAAATCTATAAATCCACTCACTCCGCCATAGATTTCATAAGCTGACCAAAAAAAACCTCTTCTTCTTGCTAATTCAATAACAGCTTCATACTTGTCGGATTTTTTCAAGGATTTTTCACCATTATTAAATGATTAATATTGCTTTACTATCTGCTCTCCAAGCGTTTCAGACAATGATAAGAACTTATTTTATTAATGACAACGAAGATGTTGATATTTAATTTTAGCTTTTTGACTCATATTAACACAATTTTTATTCTGAATGCTAATGATTTGGTGATTACAAATCTAACGTCTTGATAACGTAAGAATATGAGTTATGAAAAAAATGGAAAATCATTTCAAAATGCTTAATAATAAGAAGGGCAGGGAAAAATTAGGTCATTTAACTGGACGATTAGTTACAATCGGGCATAAAATGGCGAAAGGTTGGAACTCATTCCAATAAAATCAGTGGTTGAAACTGTTTGGCTGAAAACGAAAGCGCTTTAAAAAGAGATATCGGATGGTATGGCTCCTTCTGTATGGGTTACGCAGATGTAGGCGCAGACATTTTTATCGCTTTAGGACTTGTAGCTTTTTATGCTGCTGGGGCATCCCCTATCGCTTTTGCAATAGCGTCTGTAACATATGTATGCACCGGTTTAGCCTACGCCGAGCTTGCCTCAATTTATCCTTATGCAGGTGGAGCACAGGTTTATGCGATGAAAGCTTTAAACGACATAGCTGGGTTTGTTGCTGGATGGGCTGTTATGCTGGATTATGTTGTATGCACATCTTTATTCTCTCTAGCTGCGGCTGGATACCTTAGCTTCTTCTTTCCTACTCTGAAAGCTATAGCCATTCCGATCACTATACGAGGTCTAGAATTCAGTTTGCCTTTATTAGGGATAGTGGCCTCCATACTAGTTTTAGTTCTCTTATTCCTTAATATAATTGGGATAAGGGAATCCTCTGCTTTTAATGAAATCCTAGTGACTGCGGGATTGGTAGTTCAATCCACAATTTTGGTTTTTGGCGTTCTATTGGCATTCGATTTATCCAGATTCTTAAGCCAGATCTTAATTTTTGGTACGAACGTCTCTTTCTCACATATAACGTATGCAATTAGTAGTGTCTCCATTCCTAAACAAAATTTTATATATGGCGTTACTTTGGCAATGACCTCTTTCATTGGTATAGAGTCTATTGCGCAGGCTGCTGAAGAAACTAAAAGGCCATATAGATGGATTCCTAGAGCAAGCAAGCTTTCGATAATTTCTGTGATGATTTTTGCTATAGGGCTGTCGACTATCAGCCTTGGCATAATGTCATGGGAAGACTTGGCTGCGGCTCAAACCAATCCAATAGCGAACTTAGCAAAAGCGATACCTCTCATAGGGGAATATATAGCACCTATAATTGCTTTAGCAGGCTTTTCCATCTGTTATGTTTCAGCCAACACTGGAATAATCGGAGCCTCTAGGGTAGTTTTTTCAATGGGAAGATTCAAACTTCTGCCTAGATGGTTCTTTAAAATTCATCCTAAATTTAGAACTCCATATAGGACTATAATAGTTTTCAGTTTACTTGGAGCATCAATAGCAATGATCGGCGAATTACGTTTTATTGCCGATTTATACAATTTCGGAGCGCTCTTGTCTTACATGATAGTCAATTTGTGTTTGATAATATTGAGAAATAGGGAAAAAGGAGCATACAGGCCTTGGAAACTTAAAGGGGATATGGAATTCAGATTCAAAAATAGGCGCATCATTATCCCTTTGGTAAGCCTCATAGGAACTCTATCGTGTTTTATCCTATGGTCCTTTGTAATAGCCTATCACTCTGGTGGAAGGTTGCTTGGAACTATATGGCTTCTTATCGGGCTACTGATCTTCTTCTATTATAGAAGAAGGGCAAACATCCCTCTTGTTCATAGCGGTGTTAGCGAAGAGATAATGCCCAGCGGTTACATGATGAATGCTCTGGTCCTGATAAGGTCTCCTGAAAAAGAGGACGAAGTAGTCTTATCCATTTGTGAAGCGTTAGACACAAGATTTTCTCTAACTCTATTCAATATAATTGATCCGATGGAGTTGGGTCTGTCACTCAATGATAGAGAATCTGTAGGGCAAATTTACAGAATTCGGAGAGAAACAATAAATGAATTGGGCAGAATTCAAAAAAAACTGGAATCTAAAGGGTATAAATGTAACAATAGGGTAAAGATAGGCTCGCTTAAGAACAATCTTGAGGAAGAAGTTGAAACTTATGATTATGATGCTATAGTTTTGATAAAAAGAAAAGCAGTTAAAAGAGATGTGGAGAAGGAACGTATTGAATCTCTTCTTAGAATAGTGTCAAAATATCCAGGCAAAATGATGGTTGTAAGACGAGTGAGTAGAAGTTAAATCTTCGAGTATTGCTTCTTTAATTAGGATTCTTAATGATATTTAAGGGGAGATATTCGATCTGGAAAAGAAAAAAAATTTTGACCATCCAATAAAGATCCTGATTCCAGTTTCAGAATTCATAGACAGAGATAAACTTATCGAGGCATTAGAGGTTTTTCGAGAACTGAAGAATATATCGATCACCCTTTTTAAAGTAATAGAAGCCTCTAGTCGAACATTGCCCATAGAATCCTCTCCATTTGAAGGGGAAATAGAGGATGCCAAGTTAAGAATATCTGAATCAGTCAAATGGCTAAGTTCTCAGAATTACAGGGTGAACTCAAAGATAAGCGTTTCAAGAAGCATTGCTGATGGGATAATAGAAGAGGCAAATACGGGCGGATATTCCTTTATCATAATGATGAAGAGAAAAATTAGAGGTAGATTCCAAAAACTATTTCATAAAAGCATTACCGAGGAAGTGATTAGATATGCGGGGTGTATGGTTCTTACGTTTTTGATAGATGAAAAAAGATCAATTAAGATATAGCGGGTATGCACGCCTTAATGATTTTCCTTCAAATGAGTATTCTATCGTTCCTCTAAGACGGTATCCTAGAAAATCTATTCGTCGACTAGCCAGGATTGGAATTTATTCTAGCTATCGCAGATTTAATTGTTGAAGCGGCGTCTAAGAGTTTTTTGCGTGTCGCATTGTTAAACTCCAACTCGATTATCTTTTCAACACCATTTTTTCCGAGAATAATTGGCAGACCAATCGCAATATCTTTGAGACTATACTCTCCGTTTGGAACCACAGAAGCAGCCAGGACCTTGTTTCTGCTGTTTATGATAGCATCAGACATAATCGCAATAGCAGAAGTTGGAGCATATATAGTACTGCCCTTTAGGCTGATTACATCCATGCCACCGGTCCTCGTCTTTTGTACGATATTTTCAATTTTTTCCTTACTTAGTAATTCTTTTATTGGTATCCCCGATATCGTCGTATGATCAACGAGCGGGATCATCCCGTCTCCATGCTCTCCTATTACTAACCCATGAATGTCTTTTCTTGATACGTTTAACTCTGTTGAGATATAGGAACGATATCTTAGAGTATCGAGGAGACCTCCCATTCCAAAAACTCTATTTCGTTCAAAGCCGGATTTTTTATACGCCAGAAAGGTCATTATATCGACCGGATTTGTTACCACCATGATCTTGCATCTGGGAGTGTACTCAACAATTTTTTCTATTATTGAAGAAACTATTTTTGCATTAGTATGTGTCAAATCAAGTCTTGATATACCGGGTTTTCTAGCAGCCCCAGCAGTCACAATAACTAAATCTGATCCCGCAATATCCGCAAAATTAGTGCTGCCATTGACTCTTCCATCAAACCCAATTGCAGAAGAAGCCTGCAGTAAATCCAATGCTTCACCTTGTGGAACCTTGTCTATAATGTCTATTAGGGTGACATCAGTTATGCCCATTCTTAGAATATTGAGGGCGCTAATGCTGCCGACTCTTCCGGCGCCGATTATTGATATCAATATATATCACCAATATTGGAAATAGTACCTTTCAGGGATTTTCTTTTCAGCCTTCATTATTATTTCTTCAGCATGATAAATTTTTTCAGGTGTTTTTTAGTTAAATCCTAATTATGATTTACATGGATGGCGAATATTAAGGCTATTTAAGAAATGATGGAATTAGGGGACGCTATGCTTGAGGATTTTTGAAATATAGTTGAAATTATTTGCTACATAATCGCTACCTTTGATAACCCTTCCATGTCCGGGAAGCAAGAAGTCTATTTTAAATTTTGAGATCTTATCAATGCTTTCTTTAATCAGCATAGGATCTCCTCCAGGGAGGTCTGTTCTTCCAAAGCTGTTTTCAAAAATCAAGTCTCCACAAATTAAGACTCTATTTTCGCGCCAATATAGACATATACTTCCTGGTGAGTGGCCAGGAGTGTGAATTATCTGAAATTCAATCCCATCATGCTCCAGTTTATCTCCAAGATAATGATCGATCGTGAAATCCGGAATTGGTATGTCAAACATCTCATACAACTTTTTTGCCTCGTTTTCAAGATAACTAGCTTCAAATTCATGCATTACAATTTTGGCCTTTGTGATCTCTAATAATAATTCGTTACTTTCGCAATGATCCGGATGACTATGAGTATTCAGGATAGTATTGACGTCCTTCGGATATATTCCATCTTCTCTCATTTTTTCAAGAAGATTTTCAATATTCCATGAATGGCCGGGGTCAATTAACAAGGCTGTTTTGTCCTTTATTACAACCGTATTACAGTTATTTTCCCATCCTACATACTCATACCAATAAAGATTCTCTAGCAATTTCATGATTATCCCACGTTGAGTAAACCTTTCGTCGATAATTTTTTTAACCTTTTCTTGATCTTAAAGTTCGAGTCTACATGTTTCGTACTGCAAAACATAAAATTTATCGAGAATAATATCGATACTTGATTTTGAGAGAGAATATCGCGCCATTATGTTATTATATGATTTTGAATTTTTTCTTATCAAATCTATTATCCTTCATTATTATCTAAAGATTGGTAAATGCGTGCTAAGAAATTGACTGGATTAATTAAACGATGAAGAAGGAGATATGAATGGGATATTTATTGGGAATCGTCGGTAAACCCAACGTAGGTAAGTCCACTTACTTCTCAGCGGTCACATTGGCTCAAGCACAAATCGCAAATTATCCATTCACAACTATAAAGCCAAACAGGGGCATAGGATACGTGAGAATCAAATGTGTCTGTAAAGAGTTTGGTGTAGAAGATGATCCGAACAATTCAACTTGTCTAGATGGTACTCGTCTAGTACCTATTGAAATTGTTGATTGTGCTGGGTTAGTTCCAGGAGCTTGGGAAGGAAAGGGACTTGGAAATCAGTTTTTAGATGAAATAAGGACTGCAGATGTGTTGGTTCATATCGTAGACGCTTCAGGCTCCACGGATATTGAAGGTAAAATTTGTCGACCTGGAGAAAATGATCCGTTCGAAGATATAAAATTTCTCGAAAATGAATTGGCAATGTGGATAAAACGAATTATAGAAAAAGAATGGAGAAAGATAAGTGGGAATGCTGAGGGAAATAAAAAGAAGCTAATCGATGAACTTGAGAGGGTATTGTCTGGATTGGCGATAGAAAGAGATAGCATTATTGAGGCTCTGAAGAAAGCCGAACTGGATCTGAACAAACCAAAATCATGGGGTGATGAACAGTTATTGAAGATGGTTAGGATACTCAGGGATATCGCAAAACCAATACTGGTAGTCGCGAATAAGATGGATATTCATGAAGCAGAAGATAATCTGATAAGAATGCAGAAAGCAGGAATTGAAACCATTCCTTGTTGTGCAGAGGCAGAGCTTGCATTGAGAAGGGCGGCCAAGAATAAGTTAATTAACTACGTTCCCGGCGATAGCGATTTTAAAATAAATGAATCAAACGCAATAACAGATGATCAAAGGAATGCTCTTTCAAGAATTAAAAGTGAAATATTGGAGAAGTTCGGCTCAACTGGCATACAAAGATCCATTAATTTTGCATATTTCAATTTGCTGAACATGATTTCGGTATATCCGATTATGGACGTGCAGAAATGATCTGATCATTATGGAAAAGTTTTGCCAGACGTTTATTTGGTTAAGAAAGGAATGACCGCGAAAGAATTCGCTTATGTGATCCATACGGATCTTGGTAAAGGGTTTATTCATGCTATGGATGCCAAAAGAAAGATGAGAATTGGTGAAGATTATGTTTTACAGAATAATGATGTCATATCTATCGTCAGCACAGAAAGAAGAGCTTGACTGGCGCGCAAGTTATTAAAAATAATTCTTGCGAGAAACGAGTTATTTTGATTTGACATGTTTGACTATCGAAGGCCTGACCTTTTTTAGGACCCTATATCCGCACATTGGACATTTTATCTCAGGTGTAATTGCAAGTTGCTCTGCGGAAACTTTGGCTTCGCAATTTATACATTCATAGACAACTCCTCTTAATCTTGAGTTCTCATCACTTTCCATTTACATTCACCGTATTGGTAAAGTCTCCTTCAACAAAATAGATAAGAGTTCCTCTTGGAATTCTTAAGGATTATGCCTTCTTTCGATGTTATAGGAGATATAGCGATTATTAAATCCTTCTTAAAATCAAAAGAAGAAAGGCTTAGGCTAGCTAGAGATGTCAAGAAGGTAAACAAACATGTAAGAACGGTTTTATCTCAGCCTGAAGGGATTCGAGAAGAGTATAGAATCAGAGAACTTAAGTGGCTTCTTGGAGAAAGGAAGACAGAGACGATCCATCATGAATACGATTGTAAATTCTACGTTGATTTAAAATTCGTTTATTATTCTCCCCGATTAAGTTTCGAGCGGATGAGAATTTCGAAAAAAGTATTGAAAGGAGAAACAGTCCTTAATATGTTCGGAGGTATAGGTAGTTTCTCAATACTGATAGCTCGGCATTCACCTGCTTTGAAAATATATTCTGTGGATATCAATCCTAAAGCCATACAATTTACATTGAGAAATATGGCTTTGAACAATATCGGAAAAAAAATCGTAACTATATTGGGCGACTCAAAATATTTAGCGCAAAAAATTTTTCATCGTAAAGTAGACCGTGTTTTGATGCCGCTACCGATGAAATCTTATGATTGTCTACCGGAAGCGGTTAGAGCCTTAAGGAATGAAGGAGGATCTGTGCATTATTATAACTTCGTTCATGCAACTAAACATGAAGATCCAATTGAAAAAACTATCAATAGGATATCGAATAGAATAAACGAATTGGATGTTAATTTTAATATAGACTTTAGCAGAATTGTTAGAAGCGTAGGTCCAAATTGGTATCAAACCGTCTTAGATATTAGAATCGATTAACGCGCTCGAGCTTAGGCAATGTTGGCTATCAAAGCAGCAATGGCTCCAACTGGAATCTCGCTGTCGATATTTGGCGTCGCGCGCGCTTATAAAATATTATATTTAGAGAATTTGGAAAGGTTGGTTTGAGTATAAGTTTCCCTAAGTTCAGCAAGAAATTAAGTAGCTATCGTGAAAAAGGATAATGGAAAAAATTAAAGCTCAGAACCAGCACACTCCACTTTTCCTTTTACTCTGCGTAGAAAATTTTTACATGCAAAACATTCTAAGAACGATACTGTCTGTTTCAGAACTGGACACTCTATCCCTTCTTTCTTCATCCTTGCTAATCTTTTTCCTCCAATTGCTCCTTTTACTTCGGCAAGCGTTTCTTTAGAGACTTTTTTTGCTCTTGGAAGTAAATTAACTTCAACAATATACTTAGCTTTCTCTTCAACTTCCAAAGTAATCATCACTTTGTTCATTTATTCGAATGGTTTGAAAATTCTTTTATTGAAGTTAGATTATAAAAGTTAAAGACACATTCGGTGCAAAATATTGAAAATTAAAAGTGGTATAGGAGCAATTTTAAGTTTAGCAGTTCTCTTCTTATTAGACGCGTTGATCGAAATCAATATTTTGCCCTTCTTTTATCGCGATATTCCTATGCCCCTCCAGGAAACTGGTAAACCGATAGGCGGCTCTTTATTCTCACTGACTTTCTTTCATTTATTTCTAATAGTCATGAATATACTGATAATTTCCTATATTTTGAACAGATTTGGATTTAAAAATAAAATTTATCCAACTAACCGAGAGGGAAAAATGGATTTCATTATGCTAATTATGCTTTCGTTGTCAGGCTTGGCAATGTGGTATCATCCTCTATTTCTTATATTCTTTATCTCAGCGGGTGCCTATTTCGTTCTTATTGAATTGAAATAATTCCTAGAATTACATTTAAATATCAAACTTTACTTAAAAATAAGGTCAAAAGATACTAACAATAAAGAATTAATTACACATTCATGGTTGGTCGCTTGAGACTCTTTTTTGATTTGAATAAATCCTCAGAACTTGCCAAGGATGCCATAGTTAAATCACAAAAAAATATAGTGGAGGGAATTGCTTAGTAGCATGGCCGATATTTGTTCTGTATGTGGTCTTCCTAAGGATCTTTGCGTTTGTGGCACAATCAGTATGGAGCAACAAGTGATAAAAGTTCGAATGGAGACGAGAAAATGGAACAAAGCAATGACGGTGATAGAAGGAATAGATGCTAAAAGCGTAGACCTAGGAAAACTCGCTACGAAACTCAAGAGTTTGTGCGCATGTGGTGGAAGCGCTAAAGATAACATGATATTGCTTCAAGGAGATCATAGAAGTAAGGTAAAACAGCTTTTGATAGATTATGGCTTTCCAAAATCTAGTATTGAAGTACGTTAACTAGCGTGTGCTAGAATAAGGAAAGAAAAAAGGATAAGGGATTTATTAGGAAATAATAGCCAAGATTAAACGTTCAATTGGAGCGTCTCTTTCAAACCCTTATATCTATTCCTCACAGTGACCTCTGTAACATTGGCTACTTCAGCAATTTCTTTTTGAGTCTTCTTTACGTCATCTAGCACGCAAGCCACATACAGTGCAGCAGCCGCTAGGCCCATGGGATCTTTGCCAGAAACGACGCCTCTATTCTTCGCCTCTCTAAGTATTTTTATACCGCCTCTCTGAGTTTTCACCGGTATCTTTACCTTCGAGGCAATCTTGGATACGCATCTAACTGGGTCTTCAACAGGCATTTTGATATCCAGCTCTTTTAGCAAGAGTCTATAACAACGTGCAACATCCTTCTTCTTGACGCTACTTGCTGCGGCAACTTCCTTAAGCGTCCTCGGAGTTTCAGTCGCCCTACAAGCAGCATAAAGCGAGGCCGCCGCGATAGCCGAGATCGATCTCCCTCTTACAAGACCGCAATCTAAAGCCTTTCTATATATTACGGCCGCTCTTTCCTTTACCTGTGCTGGAATGTGGAGGTTATCGGTCAATCTATCTAACTCTGCCATCGCTTGAGCTAGGTTTCTATCGACCGAGGAATGAACTCTTGTTCTGATCTGCCACTTCCTTAGCCTTAACATCTCCAACCTCGTAGAGATTGGTAGCTGTTTTCCATAAGCATCACGATTTATCCTATCGATAACGGTTGAAAGGCCTTTATCATGCATGGAGTAAGACATCGGAATGCCTACTCTTCCACGACTTTCTCTCTCTTCTTTCGTAAACGCTCTCCATTCAGGCCCTCTATCCATAACATTTTCATTAGTTACGAGCCCACAACTTTGGCAGATGATCTCCCCGCGATCGTAGTCTTCAACAAGGTTATCACTGCCACATTCAGGGCATTTTGTTATTTTCCATACTTTCTTAACACTTGATGTCAAAATTCACTCACCCCTATATCCTATATCGAGGGTGATTCCTATGGCTAGAACTAAAAAATGAATGAGAACTAAACTCGATTCATGAGAAAGATTTATATCTAGCCCTTTTCTCCCTCAAGAGATGAGTATAGGATATATATAAGTCTTTCTATTCTAGAATTAACACCCTTATTTATCGAAAGATGAGTAGGGAGGGCGAAATTATTTAGGATGTCCGCCCCCTCAAAAACGTGTTTTTCTCCTCAATAATATAGGAAAAACATGTTTTCGAAGCGAGAAATAGAAGATTTACGATCTTTATCATGAAAAAAATATAAGAGAATCAAGACTGACATTAGTATTGGCCCGGAGGGAAGGGTTGTAGGCTCTTGGAGGCAAAACCCGGTAGTCTAGCGGTCAAAATGGGCCTAGAGATGACTAAGGATAGCGGGCTCTGGATCAAAAAATGAGAAGGTACCCGTTGACGGGAGAAATAAATCCCGAATTCGAATCTCCCCCGGGCTACCACTTTTTAGCGCGCGCGCTTAAGTATTCTTAGCTAGTTTGCTTTCTCATGAGGAGAGCTGCAACCACCAATCCACAACCAATGCCGATAAACAAACCAGCAACAATATTGTTTATTAGGAATCCGACACCCATACCGATGAGTGCTCCGCCTCCGATCGCCATCCCGGCTGAATCATATTTCTTTGCCATGCAAATGGTGTAGTACTGGAAAATTTTAAAAAGTTTCTGCCCCATTCCCTATTGCGAGCGCGTTGAAAAAACTTGAAAATGAAGTGATACTATTAAGATTTAATGCCTACGTCTTTTTGGCGCCCGCCTTCTCTTCTTGAGTAGGATAACTGTTATGAAAATTGCTCCAAAAACTATTCCGACGATGAATCC
Organism: uncultured Candidatus Bathyarchaeia archaeon; assembly: GCA_964346435.1. Classification (GTDB taxonomy): domain Archaea; phylum Thermoproteota; class Bathyarchaeia; order 40CM-2-53-6; family RBG-13-38-9; genus JAOZGV01. The sequence goes on from CAYFUV010000201.1 coordinate 34,925, forward strand.
ATTAGGTATAGCGGCGTTTGTTGGGCTGATATCTGACAAATCGTCCCACGTGTCGCCATCCGTATCAACATTCAAAGGATTTGTACCCACTTCAATCTCTTTTCCATCGCTGAGGCCATCTCTGTCAGAATCGATCTCTAAGGGGTTTGTTCTCTTTTCTATTTCAACTCCATCGTCCAATCTGTCTCCATCCGTATCTGATTTCATGGGATCGGTTCGATGTGTCTTAACCTCTTCACCATCCGATAAGCCATCTTTGTCCGTATCACGCGATAGTGGATCAGTTCTGTGCTCGCGAACTTCTTCAAAGTCGTTCAGTCCGTCGTCATCGCTATCGGCTTTGATTGGGTTCGTGTCCAGATCGAACTCATCCTTATCGTCAAGCCCATCTCCGTCTGTGTCGGTTTTGTTGGGATCGGTGCCAGCTATTTCCTCCTGATAATCATACAATCCATCGCCGTCCGAGTCCCTTGCTGGTTCGACCACAGCTCTGATCATAATGTCGCCATTTGGAGCATCGTGCACGCTTGCAACATCAGCCATCTCTATCCATTCATCATCTTCGATAGAGAAACTTCGATCATCGGGCTCTTTCGTGTCATAACCAATCTTTGGCTTCTTGGCGACTATATATTCTATCGCTATGTAAAAATCTCCTTCGACGAATATGTTTTCCTCAGCGGTATCTACATTGAACCACGCGTTCGAACTTCTTGGTTTAACTTCTTTCTCAAAGATATAGTTTCTCTCTGAATCAAATACGACGGCCCAAAATGAATCAGGCGAGCCTGTGATATAATATCGAAATTTTACTATCTTGCTGTGTTGATGGGGCGATGTAAACCTGACTGCATACATATCGCCGATTCCAGCTTCAATTTTGCACCATTGGTATTCGGCGCTCCCATCGTCGTACACTATCTTCTCCTGTTGTCCAGATACTGGAGTTCCAAGGAATAGGGTTGCATTCATAATGACCAAAAATATAGTTAGAAAAAGTGCTTTCCCAGACATGGTTTATATTTATGATTATAACGCATATAAAAGTATGAATCATGAAAGGTATAGTGCGCCCAAGAAGTTTATGATGCCTCCCACATGATAAATTGTGAGTGTGCACCAAGGCACCTATCTGCCTCGCTTTACTTCGATTATAACTGATGTTTGTACCATAGTCTTAAATTATTGTTGAAAAAAAAGATAGTTATGCAGACTCATAAAATAATTTATATTAGCCTAATTTCTTTGCTCGCAGTTTCGCTTCTAATTCCGACTATAAGCGCAACCTCATGTTTTGATGGAGATTTGGAAATTATTCCCGAAACGGGACGTGTGTTCACAAACCGTTTTATCGAGCTAGAGGTCGATAAAGAATCTGTTGAAATACCGATGACCGATACACCAAATATTGTTAAGCTTACTGGGGCTTTATATGGGACCCCAAGCATATTTTCTGATCCCCCGCCAATGTCTCCATTCCCAATACCTATTAGTGGAGAGCCTGTTGAAATCGAGGTTTGGGGGCCGGGCGGCCGACACTGGGATAAACGCCACTTTGGTTATACGAATGATGATGGGGAATTTCATTTTGATTTCGAAATAATGAAGACGGCAGAACCCGGAATATATGATGCGGTGGTATATGCTTATGGAAAGCAAGCTCGGGTTTCATTCAAAGTTGTTGAGCCGACTGTTAAGATAAGGGTTGGTAACGATCTGCCCTACGGCGTTGGCACAAGTGTATGGGTTGATGGTGTTGAAGTGAGCGGGCAATATCATACAGGCGTACCATATTGGCATGAATCAACGAGGGGTCAAAAATATCAGATCCGGGTTGAACCAATAGTTCAGGACGAATTATTTCCGAATATCTATTATGTTTGTTTAAATAACGAAGTGGAGGTCGTTGGAGAGGGGGAAGTCTTTTTCGAATATGTGAAATTTGATTGCTTTTCTATAGTATTTCATCCAAGCGATCTATCTAATCATATATTGCTTCCAGAACAACAATTCGAATTGGATATCCCATCCCACGACCCCAGTGGCTGTCTTTTCTGCAATGATCCCAATAAGAGATTCGAATTGAACCTGCCTGATGAAATTAATTTTGAAGGCGTAAGATACGAAAACGGTCGTTGGGTATGGGGTTCAGAATCGCACGATAGTCTAAAGATAAACATACCTCTGAATACGGTGGAGAAAGAGACCGAACCGGCCAAGCTCGAGATCTTCTACGAAACAAAATATGAATTTGTACTCGAATCCAATTTAGAATGGTTAGAATTTACTAAATACGTTGAGCCGGGATATGTCTATGACCTGCCCGACCGTACAATTGATAAAGGTCCATTTGGACTTTTTGGAGGATATCGTTTACAGAACCCCAATTCGTATTCTAGCTCGATCGTGATAAACGAACCCACTACCATTCGCATGGACTATGACTACGATTATACGAAACCTGCAATTGTAGTTGGACTTCTTGGCACTGGATTTGCATTTTCGTATTGGTATAAAAAGAAAAAGAAGCCAAAATTACGGATACGAAGGCGCGGGGGCGAGGGCTGCTTTGGTCAGGACTGGTGCTTTGGGCCACCCTGGGCCCGCTAATATGGAAGGATTATAGAGCAAAGAATTAACTGCAGCGCAAGTTATGGAGAAATGGAAAGAGCCTGGCGAAAGCGATGCTCTCAAAGAGCCGACCATCATCTCTTATCCATTGGAGTAAACTCTCTTCCATACTTCCCAGTATACCTCGATGTCGGGCGTATAAGGATTCTCTGGCCAAGTTCTTCAATTATGTGTGCTACCCATCCGGCCACTCGGCTAGTCGTGAAGAATGCTGTGCAATATTCAGCGGGTATCCCTAAGGCATCCAAAACTGTTGCAGCATAAAAATCGACATTTGGGTGTATATTCTTCTTATTTAGAACTACATATGCGATCTCTTGAGATTTTTTATACAGATCCATTCTGTCCTCTCGTTTACATAAATTCTCACAAAGCGCTTGAAGATGCTTTACCCTAGGATCCTCGCCCTTGTAAACTCTATGGCCGAATCCTAAGATTCGCTTCTTAGCATCCAACCTTTTTTGTACGTAACTTTCCACATCATCAATATTTTCGATATCATCAAGCATTCCCCTAACTCTCTCGCTCGCTCCACCATGAAATTTGCCTCTGAGCGCCCCTATGGCTGAAGTAACCCCTGAGTACATGTCCGATTGGGAACTTATTGTTGCACGGGCCACAAAAGTAGATAATGCTAGGCCATGCTCAAGGTGAAGGTACATATATGTATTGATGACTTCGCTTTCCACTTCGCCGGGGCGTTTACCTAGAAACATGTAAAGGAAATTTGAAGCAAAATCCAGTTCTTTATCAGGTGCGATCAAAGGTTCATTATTCCTTATCCTATTTAGGCTAGCGACAATTGTAGGTACTTTAGCGACCAGTCTTATGGCCTTTCTCCTGTTTGCAGTTTCTGAATTGTCATTATAATCCGGGTCATAAATTCCAAGATGAGGAACCTCAGACTGCAAAATATCCATAGGATGGCTTTTGGAGGGGTAGGACTTGATCCTATTGATTACTTCATCAGGCAGTGTCATCTCGGATATCAACAATTTCTCAAAATCAGACAGCTCTTTGCGATTGGGTAGATCATCGTACCATGCCAGATAGATCGCTTCCGTATGTTTAATCCGCCCTACAAGTAAATCGATATTGTAGCCTCCGAGATAAAGCTGGCCATTGGGATCCACAAAGCTGATGCGGGTCTCACATGCAGCAACGTCTTTTAGTCCACGCTTGACTTCATTTTGATTGCTTTCCATTTCTATCTCCAGTTTTTATTAATTATTGTGAATGGTCTTAATAGGGGGACGAGAATGACTTTATTGTCAAATATGAAATATTACGATGATATATGGGTTTTTCCATTGACGCGAATTGTTACGATTAAGCAGCTAGCGTTTACTTAATCCCTTGAAAGTAAACTGCCGAATACAAATGAAGCCTCTCTAATTATGTCCTTTCGTGTAATTATCCCAATTATGTTTCCATCCTCTTCCACAAGCAATCTACGAACGCCTTTTTCTTCCATTAGCTTAATCGCCTTATTCATGAGCGCATCTGATCTGATGGTTATGAGTGGAGAGCTCATAATCTTTCCAACCGTCAAATCTGGAGAGTAAATATTCTCTTTATTGATCGTTCTCAGAATGTCTCTTTCTGTTAAGATGCCCACATACTCATCATCTCTCCTAACGACGATAGACCCTATATTATGATCCACCATTTTCTTGATCGCGTCAGTGATTTTCGCTGCCTCATCTATTGAGATAATTTTGCTCGTCATGAACCCCTTAATGCCTTCATCCATTGACATTTTCAAACACTTTAATACTATCGGTAAATTCGATAGATTAAATTATCGATAATAAATCTCGGAATCAGCACCGCTTAAATAAGAATAGTTACAGAATTCTTATCGGCTTTCTTTCCTAATGTGTAAGTTATGCATTACACCAATTAGCTTAAAAGCTAACGCATTATTCTCATCTAATGTTGCTTTTCTATTATTTTGCCAGAAGGTTGCGCTCTAGATGAATCAAGGATTGCTTGTCATTTTCACTGTAGCTGCTTTGATAATCGTGATCGGCTCCCTCGCCAGCTACCTCTTTAAGAAAACAGGTTTGCCGGATATGATATTCTTGATAATACTCGGCTTGTTATTCGGTCCATTTCTGGGAATTATAGAAAGAGAAGACGTAGTCGGCGTGGCTCCAATATTTGCGATTATCGCGTTGATTACGATACTTCTTGATGGAGGAATAAGCTTAGACGTGAGGGAAGTCTTCTCGCATAGCCCGAGGGCAATATTGTTGGCAGTCTTGAGTTTCATTCTCAGCGTATCCGTAGTAGCACTATTCATACAATTCATTCTGGGTTTAGGCCTAGTTTATGGAATTCTATTCGGTGGTATAGTAGGAGGAAGCAGTTCAATAGCCGTGATCTCGATCATTAAGAAGATGGATCTGGGAGAGGCCGAGAAAACTCTTCTAAGTCTTGAATCCGCAACCACCGACATTCTGTGTACGATAGTAACGTTGACGTTAATCGGCCTTATGATCTCAGGCCAATTCGAAAGCTTATTGACGCTTAGACAAGATTTCTACGCAATTCTAAGAGAGATGGCAAGTAAATTTACGACCGGGGCGGTCATTGGCGGCGTAATTGGCCTAATATGGCTCGGGTTTCTTAGGAGAGTAAATAAGGAGCCATATGCCTACATGCTCACTTTGGCTATCGTATTCCTCGGTTACGCGTTCTCCGAGAGTCTGGGCGGAAGTGGGGCTCTTTCTGCCCTTCTATTCGGGATTGTGATAGGAAACGAGAGATATATCAGCAGATTGTTACGAAGAGAAGAGGAAGGACTCGCATTCGATAAAGGAGTAAAAAGAACGGGTTCCGAGGTCACTTTTCTAATAAAGACCTTCTTCTTCGTCTATTTAGGTCTAATAATATCGGTTCAAAGCTTAAAGATAATAATTCTGGGCGTAATGATCTCGATACTTCTTCTTGTGGTAAGGCATATTGCTGTTCTTATAGCCACCTTGGGAAGTGCCATAGGCCGACGAAAGGGGGTAATAACTTATTCGTTTGCAAGAGGTCTTGCTGCGGCAGTCTTAGCGATAATGGTTCTGGAAATGGGATTGCCTAATGGAGATCTGTTCGTTGATTTGGCACTTGTGGTGATAATGACGACGGCGATAATATCCACACTTGGAATTTTTTCATTATCGAGATAGAAGTATGTTGGAGTGATGAAATAGACTGGCTTAAATTCGCACAACATTGTGTTCTTTTCTACGAGATATTTTTTTCGCATATTTTATTCAGCAAGCATTCCTTGCATTTGGGCCGTCTTGATACGCATGTATGTTTTGCCAACATCCAAAAAAGCCCGACCATCCTTTCTTCTTTATCTTTCGGAATTTTTTTCCAGGGAAAGAATTTGGTTAAAGCTTCTTGCACTCTCATGTAAGCTGCATCTTTCTCAACTAAACCTAGGCGAATAGCTATCCTCCACATATGAGTATCCACCACTAATGCCTCTCTATGGCCATGTATGCTGGAGATCAGTACGTCAGCTGTTTTATCGCCCACGCCAGGTAATCTTATGATTTTTTCTCTGACCACTTCTTTTGGCTCTTTGAAGACCCAGGAAAGATCGCCATTGAATTTCGAGAGGACATGATGCGAGATTTCCTTTATTCGCTTCGCCTTAACTCTATGAAGGCCGCCTGGTCGAATCGCTTCGCTTATCTTCTTCTCGTCTGCATCCATTAAATTATCAGGCGTGACCTTGAATCTGTCAAGCAATCCCAGATAAGCTCTACGGGTATTTTCAGAGGAAGTGTTCTGCGACAATAAGGTGAAAATTATGTTTTTAAAAGGATCATTCATTGCCGCCCTGAATAGAGATTCCTCATCATCACTCCACCAATATCTCGAATAGCCATTCTCAAGCTTTCCTAACAGTGAAGCCGGAAGACGCTTCAAGTTATCACCTGAACGTTTTGGTATATTACTTCTCAAAAATTGTTCTCAGTATTAAAGTTTAAATCACAATATTTCTAAAATAGGCTGAATAATATACCGTTGTCATCTAAAGAATCATTTGGGAAGGCCCTTAAATGGAGTATTTGCTGAACGTCCCCTTTTTCCTCGCTTCTGTGGCCATTATATCGCTATCGGGCGTATTGATGCCTGGACCGGTAACGGCCGTCACGATCGCGAAAGGACGAAGCAGCGGTAACGCTGGGGCCCTGATCGCCCTTGGTCATGGGGTGATAGAGATCCCGCTTATGATTCTGATATACTTCGGATTTGCACAGTTTTTTACCTATGAGATAGTGAGGCGAACCATAGGATTTGTCGGTGGTATAATGCTCGGATTCATGGGATTGCAGATGTATCGAACTAAGGACCAGGTTGAAAGAGGAGAAAAGAATATGAATTTTAGTTCGATATTATCCGGAGTCATCACAACGGGCGCCAATCCATACTTCTTTCTTTGGTGGGCGACGATCGGCTCGGCTCTTGTGATCAATTCAGCCTTATTTGGATTAACGGGATTCTTACTGTTCGCCACTGTCCATTGGTCGATTGATTTTTTCTGGGTTTTATTTGTCTCCAAAACAGTTTATAGATCCCGCGGCCTCTGGAATCCGAAGATTCATAGAATGGTCTTTGGCATCTGCGCATCTATCTTAATCTTCTTCGGAATCTGGTTTATATATTCGGCGATAATGTGAATATCGTAATAAGAATGTAAAAACATTAATTCTAATAGAATAGATAGAATTGAAATATTGTTATTAATCGAATATCGATCTATTTTTTTTATGGATGGATTCTCGCCTTCAATGTAATATATTGTTTATTGTCGAATTGGAAGACAAGAGACGATCCTTATATTGAACCCCTTCGAAAAGAAGAAAAAGCAACCATATTTGACACTTGAAGATGTCGATGTTTCCGATAAGACAGTGGTCGTGAGAGTTGACATCAACTCTCCTATCGACCTAAAGACCCTGAAAGTTCGAAGCGATACAAGAATCAGGCTCCATGCCAAAACCTTGAAAGAGCTTTCCGATCTTGGAGCAAAGGTTGTTGTTCTGGCACATCAAGGTAGAAAAGGGGATCCAGACTTAATCCCGCTCAAAAGCCATGTTGAGACTTTGGAGAGGGTCCTCGGTCAACGGGTAAAGTATGTAACGGAAGTAATTGGAGAAAAGGCTACTAGAGCGATAAAAGAGTTATTGCCCGGGGAGATACTGGTTCTGGAGAACGTGAGACTTCATCCTGACGAACTCTTAGATCGAAGTCCTGTGGAACACTCCAGGAGTCAGCTTGCAAGAAATCTGGCTTCCCTCGCAGACCTCTTTGTACTAGATGGCTTTTCTGTTGCGCATAGGAGCCATTGTTCGGTAGTTGGCTTAACTCCTCTAATGCAAAGCGTAGCGGGAAGGGTTATGGAAGCCGAGCTCAGCGTTATGGATAAGATAAATAAGGAATTCAAGAGACCTTTCATATGCTTTTTGGGGGGTTCAAAGGTTGAAAAAGGCTCTGAATTCGTTGAGTTTCTCCTAGAAAAAGGTGTGGACCTGGTATTGACAGGGGGACTTGCTGGAAACTTGCTTATGCATTCCAGCGGCATAAACATCGGGGAGATAAACCTGACATTGCTGAGAAAGAAAAGACTGCTGGAACATGGGGAAAGGATGAAGGAAGTTCTATATAGGTATCCCCATAGGGCAAAGATCCCTATTGATGTTGCTGTAAGAAATGATGATGGAAGCAGACTAGAACTAAAAGCCTCTGAACTTCCTACAAAGTACCCTATTCATGACATTGGTTCCGAAACAATTCGCCGTTATATAGATGACATGGATGAAGCAAGGACTGTCTTCGTAACAGGCCCTCTCGGTCTTTATGAGGAAGAAGCCTTCGCAAAAGGAACTTTTGAGGTCTTTAAGGCCATTGCAGATTCTAAGGCTTTTACAATAGCGAGTGGAGGCCATACCGTTTCTTCTTTAAGATTTTTTGGACTCGAGGAAAAGTTTACATACACTAGCATTGCAGGAGGAGCATTTTTAGAGCACATGATGGGAAAAAAGCTACCCGGGATTGAGAGCTTGAAGGTCGCTGCTGAAAGGTTGAGGTAGAATAAAGACCTCTAGCCTATCTCTTCACTCCTTCAGGAGAATATTCATTACGTAAGATTTAAGAGTTGTAGTTTGTATTGCTAAATCATAGCTTTGAGCTGTAAAGAATGAGTGTTGAGAATAATTCTGAAGAAACTGCCTATATAAAAATCGAGAACTTAAATCCCAACTCCAGAAGAGTCAACTTGATCGTTAAAGTTATGACTAAAGGCGACCCCAGAGATACCGTTTCAAGAGCAGATGGCTCAACTCATACAGTGGCTGACGTACTGGTCGCTGATGATACAGCAAGCATCTACTTAACCCTTTGGGACGACAATATTGAAAAGGTGAATAATGAAGATGTGTTGGACTTGAAAAACGTTTTTGTATCTCTCTATAGAGGATCTATGAGACTCAATATTGGACGATACAGCAGCCTTGAGATCAGTAAGGAGCCGTTGGGTGAAGTAAATATTAAAAACAACTTATCCGACCAAGAATTTGAACAGCCAAGGAGAAGACCCGTTTTCAAGCCGGCATTCGGCCCATCAGAGGATAGAAGGGGAAGGAGAAGGCGCAGAAATAGACGTTAGATAGCATGTCTTCTTTGAAGATTATTCATGCAATAGAGTGCGCGGTTTTTCGGGATTCCTTAGTATTCGAGCGTAAAAACATTTCTTATAACTAGAGTTGACGATATTAAAATAAGCATTCTTTGCCATATTCTTCATGTGATGACGATGAGAGAAGTAGCGATTATAGGGACCGGAATGACAAAGTTTGGAAGGCATGATGAAAAAACTCTGATGGATCTTCTTACGGAGGCCTCGATAAAAGCGATTGAGCACGCCAAAACTGACGATAGTAAGGTGGACTGTGTTTATGTTTCAAGCATGCTATCGGGCGAATTAACTCATCGATCAACGATTGCAAGTGCATTAACGGACCAGCTTGGATTGTTGCCCGCTGGAGCTGAAAGAATCGAAAATGGACCCGCATCAGGCGGATCGGCGATCAAGAACGCTTTCTTTTCGATAGCCTCAGGCATTTATGACATTGTTTTAGTTACGGGTGGTGAAAAGATGAAACATGCGCCTCTGGGCGTTATAACTGATCTTATCGCCACAATGTCGCACCCGATCGCCGAGTACATTCACGGTGTTACGCTCCCCTCCCTTGGTGGAATGTTTGCTCGAGTATATATGTCAAAATATGGCGTTAAGCCTGAGCATTTAGCAAAGATAGCTGTCAAAAACCATTCAAATGCGCTTAAGAACCCATATGCTCATATTCGCTCTGAAATAACGCTGGATGACATCCTTTACTCTGAGGAAGCGGAGAAGAAGAATCCGGTTATAGCCGATCCATTGAGGTTATACGATATGTGTCCTATTAGTGACGGCGCGGCCTCAATTGTTCTTTGCGCTATGGATGAGGCTAAGAAGTTTACGGATATGCCTATTAGGATAACAGGGCTAGGTCATGCAACAGATTCGTTGTATGCACCTGAAAGGGAAGATCTTACGATCTTGAATGCTGTGAAAGAATCTTCTAGAATCGCATTTAAGATGGCGAATCTGAGGCCGAGGGATATGGACTTGGTGGAGCTCCATGATGCGTTCACGATACTCGAGATAGCGGAGAGTGAAGATGCGGGCTTCTTCGAGAAAGGTAAAGCGCATAAGGCCATAGATCAGGGTTTGACAGAATTGGATGGAGAGCTTCCGATAAACCCATCGGGTGGATTAAAGGCTAGGGGCCATCCCGTGGGCGCCACAAGCATAGCTCAATTTTCAGAACTGACCTGGCAACTTCGTGGCGAAGCTGGGGATAGGCAGATATCTAATGCTGAGAAAGCGTACTGCTGCAACTTTGGAGGCTTTGGAAATAACGTACTGTCCTTTGTATTGGAGAGGATTTAGGATGTCGGAAAAGAGACTATTGGGCTTTAAATGCAACAACTGCGGGAATAAGGTCTACCCAGAACGTCCAATTTGTCCAAGATGTAAAGAGAGGGAATTCTCAGAATTTGAACTCGGCGACATAGGAACTATTTTGACATATACTAAACTGTACGCGGTTCCAGAGGGCGTTGAGGTTAGGCCCTTGATCCTAGGCGTAGCGGAGTTCGATGGACTTAGAATTGCAGGACAACTGATTGGTGAAGACATTAAGATCGGAGATAAAGTCCAGCCTGTTTGGGGAGAACTCAGAAAATCACAGGGAAAAGAGGTTTACGGATTCAAGTTTGAGAAGATAAAGTAGATAATGAATAATCCCGATAATATTCATCGACGATTTAATCGACTTGTAGCTTCAGTTGATGCTCGATTTGATAATGGTATTGATCAACGGGCATTAATGAACGAAATGCCCTCTCTACAACTTCGTTCAACGCAGGATGAATATGCATTCCCTGGATTATCGGCATCGAACTCTGTTCAGGCGTATACATTAGATTTATGATCTCATGTATTAGGATAGATGCATACGGACCGATAATATGGGCGCCCAGGATCCTCATCGTATTTCTGTCTACGATAGCTTTTACAAAGTAATTCTCTGCATTCATTGCCTCTCCTTTGGCAGTGTCTTGATATCTCTGAATTCCGATCAATACGCTGTCCTTGCCATACTGGACTATTGCCTCTTCCTCTCTCATTCCCACACTTGCAATTTCAGGGTACATAAAGACAGCGTGTGGTATTGCATGGTAGTCAATCTTTACGCTCTTCTTCAACACCGCATTATAGTAGGCAACTATGGATTCATAATTAGCTACGTGCTTGAACAGGTATTTTCCATTTGCATCGCCAAAAGCCCAGATATTCGGTTGCGATGTCTGCATATAATCGTCGACGATTATCCATCCTCGCTCGTCAGTATCTATCCCGCCTCTTTCCGGTCGAAGTATCCTTGAATTCGAGCCTCTACCCGCTGCTATTAGAATTTCATCCGATGTTATCCTTTTCTCCTTCTTACCCTCCCTATCGATAGCAACCAATCTTTTCTTATCCTTTGATACTTTTTCTGCTTTACGAACTTCATGGTTAGTCAAAATCTTCATATGCTTTCCCAATTCTCGTCTCGCCAACGCCGAGACTTCAGGCTCCTCTCCAGGCAGAAAATGTGGATTTCTTCCGATGATCGTTACATTCGATCCCATCGCAGAAAGAAAATGTCCATATTCCGCAGCTATGAAGCCTCCGCCCACTATCGCGATACTCTTGGGAAGCTGACTTGTTTTCAAAATTGAATCGCTGGTATGATAGCCCACCTTTTCAAGACCTTCTATTCCAGGTATGATGGGCCTTGACCCTGAACATATGAAGATGAGATTTGATCGAATTGTTTCATCATCCACTTTCAATGTATATGGTGCGATGAATTCGGCTGTGGTGGGATAATAGTCAATGTTCTTCGAATTCGATAGCCCTTTTCTTATCATGTTTATATCCTTATAGATGAGCGTCCTCATCCTCTCCATCACATATTCATAGTTTACGCTGTTGATCTTGACATCTATCCCGAACTCCTTCGCTTTCTCTATAGTCCTGATCAACTCGGCTGGATAGAGCAACAATTTTGAAGGAATGCACCCTCTCGTTAAACATATCCCGCCCGGGTCGTCCTTATCTACGACCGCCACTTTCATATTCGGGTTCTGTTGAAACATCGGGTCGATGATATTC
>CAYFUV010000202.1:0-11397 GCA_964346435.1 uncultured Candidatus Bathyarchaeia archaeon
CCCAATATGAAAAGATATCCTATTGAGAACTGGTTCATAAAATTTCTCTCCGTCGATAAGACTTCCTCTCTTTCAATTTTCTGACTTTTTGTACTGCTTGTTGTAGAGGAAATCGTCGCATTATCAAACGTAAAGGTGGATGAAAGTGTCATTATCTCTGTTGAAGTTGTTTTTGAAACTACGATAGAAGTTAGACTCTCAATCTTGTAAGACGGAATCTCTATCTCACTAGGATCAAATAACTTGGCGAATTCCCTTAACTTTATTTTAAGCAATTCGGGTTCCTTTACGCCGTAATCCCATATGTCTTTGCCCTTGAGAATAGCATAATATCCAGATTTCTCACCTCCAGTAGTGATCGGAATAACTGGATTTGAAGGATCATACTCCCTTATGAATTCGCCTGAGGTAGGATTTACAAGAATCCAATTCGGCGCAACAAAAACCTCAACGAATACGTGACCAGAGTAATGAGTTACCAATCCTTGCTTGAAATCTTCTGCCCATTCCAAACCGGCAGTTTCAACCATGATGGTGGGATACCCTAAATATCGTGCAACGGCAGAAAAAACAAGGGCATCATCACTACATCCCGATAGTTCCCTTTCATCAAGCAACGAATCAATGGTAGTTTCGGGCGCGCGCGCGATCAGCTTTCCATCTTGAGGCATATAGAATTCTTGCTGTTTCCATAAGTAAAGATCCCTTAAACCTTCAAGACCGCTACATTTCCCAAACCTAGCACTTAACATATCGATAGTTTCTTGTGATCTAATTTTTGACTGTTCACCAGGATCAATATATTTCTCAGGACTGTCATATTCAATATTCCATTCAGGCGTATAGGCATAGGATCGACTGGTGGTAACGAGCCCGAAAATAATCAATGATAAAGCAATGCATTTTGTGATTCTGGGACATAATGCTTGATTAGAAAAAAGTAGCTGATTCTTTTCTTGTGTCATCATAACTCAGTCTCAAAGGGTCAATACTTTTAATTGAATATTTAATATCCGAATTATGTTGTTAATATGATGCGCTAAAATTCATTGAAGGTATAGTGTGGTTCTCCATCTATTTCGATCGTTGCGTAGTGACCATCCCTAGCGGCACCTGGGTTTATAATCAATGTATTTCCAATTTTATCAATTCCTTTAGCCTCATGAATGTGTCCACATATATTCATAATAGGTCTTTTTTCCTCAATGAATTTTCGAATTGAGCTGCTTCCTCCATGAATTCCAAAATCGGTCTTGTCGACATTAGTATCTTTGGGAGGACAATGAGAAATTAGGACGAATCTTTTCCCATCCAGCTTTCTAGAAGCTTCATTGAGCATCGACATAAACTTTTCTTCATCAAATTCTATTTGCGTATTAAAGGGAGTTTTTGTAGATCCGCCAATACCTAAAAAGGATAATTCATCATTCAGGTTAATTATTTTGCAATGAATATTCCGAATTTCATTTTCAGTCCAATTCAATAATTTTCTAGAATCCATATTTCCTGGGACAAAAAAAATCTTGTTATTTCGGCTTACCAATTTAAGTAAAGAAACTGATTCTTCAAAATTATTGTGAGAGATATCACCCAATACCACGATAGTATCGATATCCATATTCTCAGCGATGCGGGAACACTGTACTGCGGCATTCTTGTTCCTATGTAGATCGGAAATGACTAACATCTTCATGTCATTCACCATCACTGCTCTTCGGCGTATCGAATTGTTTTCATAATTCACTATACTAACATCTAACTTTTTCTATCCGAATAAATAGTACGCACGCGCGCTATTTGCTCCCTCAGACTACGCGCGCTACAAAAAAAAGAAAATTCAAATATGATAGCGTGCTTGTTTAAAATTTTTTAACCGGTTTACTCACTCTATCCAATTATTTCAAAATGAAGAACTTTTCTAGGGAATTTGGATACCTACTTATCATATTGCTGACATGTCCCATATTTTTTATTATAGGTGTAAACGCCGATAATGAAGAAAAAATCTATGTGCCAATCACAGATGTGGAGATCGATATTGATGATCCTAACAACTGGATACCGAAAAAGGAAAATTGGGAGGATATCAAGGATACAGAATTATCTGTTAGATTAGTAGGGCGAAAGCACTGTTGGCCAAAAGGGCGTCTAAGAATACAATATGGCGATAGACTTTATATTTGGGGGCAGTTTTTCAGTGACGATACTCCGGTATTTTTGGATGCTATGGGCATAGGTATAAAAACAGGTCTAACTCAAGAAAGGAAACATACGGATTATGCAGATTATATCATTATTGCCAGATTAATAGAAGAACTGGAGGCGAAAAAAGGCCGTGGCGTAATAGAACCTCCTTATTTTGATGAAATTGAGGTAGCCTATTCGATCCCTGGCACTTCCAATAGATCATTCCCTTGGGTTGGCGAAGGCATTAACTATCTGATCGCAATTCCCGAGAAATCTCTATTGGAAATGTATCAAAAAGATTCAATGGACGAATTGAATGAAATAAGTGCTTGTATACTTATTTTTGATGTGGATGAAACTATGGAATTTGAAAACCTTAACATTCTAAGATGGCCTACAATATATTGGCAACCATTTGGAAGATTATATTTTGTAAAGCCAAGTCATTCCGTTTCAATCTATTTCTCGGGTTTACCAGACGATTACTCTTTGGATATCTACATTGATGGCGATAAAGAAGGATTATATTTGGCAAGCTACACGCCTAGCTTTACATTTAAGGAGTGCGAATTTCATGAAATTTCAGTTGATGAATACGTTAGTGGAGGAACCGGTACGAGATATTTTTGCGCAAATAAATCGAGACTATTGTCTGAGAACAAAAAAAGAATGACATTTGCATTCATCACTCAACATTTCTTAAAAGTTAACTCATCCTACAGCTCAGTATCCGATTCAGGTTGGCATGAAGAGGGATCAACACCTTCATTCAGCATAAATTCAACGTCAATACCTGCTGGCTTTGGAACGAAATACGTTTTTCTTGGATGGTCTGGAGATTCCAATGCAACAGCTCCAGACGCGACAATAGTCATGGATTCTCCTAAAACAGTCACAGCCGTGTGGGAAGAAGATAAATCGCAATTAAACCTCATAATAGGAGTTGCAATAGGAATGATTGGGATCTTAGTAATTTCATCAATTGTCTTCATAAAAGAAAGTAAACGTAAACATATTGAACTGCCATAGGGCTAAAGTGAAAAGAGGCTAGGGACTAGGATTTCTCATTAGTTGATGGATTATCTGTTCGAGTCAATTCGATAATCCTCTCAACACCTTTGATTTCTTTTATATAATCACTTACACTTTTAGGCATCAGAGATGCCCAGTCTTCGTTTGATATCATTCGTTTTCTAATTTCAGTGGCCGAATACACATTGCGATGAAAGAACGGTATGCCCTCCACTTTTATACTAGCTTCCTTAAATAACCTTGAAGTAAGAGATTCATTTGAAAAAACTAAATGAAATTTTGGCGCATAAGATTTGACATAAGAAACCCATAGCGCATGCACATTGATATCTGGGATTGGAATAAGTAGATATTTTGAAAGTTCTATATCTGCTTCTTCTAAGCCTTTTCTAAGCATTGAGATTCTTTCTCCCGTGGTAAAAGGATTTTCTATTGTATAGCTGAATTGTGAACTTCCTATTACTATTATCAACTCTTCAACTTTTTTCAATGCATATTTCATCGCTTCTATGTGACCTGCGTGGAGTGGCTGAAAACGACCGACGTACAATCCAACTTTTTTCAAACAAAATCCCTCAAAAAGTAAAAAATGCTATGAGGTTTATACCATATCTTATTTAATATGACAAAATTAAAAATTTTAGCAATTGAATTAAAATAAGGTGCTAGGCCCAATTGATCAGCATTCCTGGGGACATTATGGAAGGTGGAGGGCAGGTCTTAAGATTCTCTGTAGCTCTTTCTTCTGTTGCAAGAAAGCAGATAAAAGTGCATAATATAAGAGCTAATCGTACTCCATCTGGTTTAAGGAGGCAACATTTAAACGCTGTCAAGGCCGTAGCTAGACTTTCAAATGCTCAAGTTGAAGGGGCAAGTCTAGGTTCAAAGGAAATTTTCTTTACTCCCAGTCATATCGAAGGGGGTTCTTTCAACATAGATGTGGAAACGGCTGGATCTACTTCCTTAATTCTCCAAGCGATGATGCCTGTTGCCGCATTTGCTGACAAGATAGTTGCGATAGAAATCATAGGGGGGACTAACAATCCAATGGCTCCTCCGATAGATTATATCCAAAAGGTCCTTTTACCTACTATCGCCAAGATGGGATTTAGAGGATCTATTGACTTATTACGTAGAGGATTTTACCCAAAAGGCCAAGGCATAATCAGAGCTGAATTTGAGCCTGTAAGAGACCTAAAACCCATTATTCTTACTAATTCTGGAGATGTAAAAAAATTATATTGCATTTCATATAGCGCAAGATTGCAATCACATATAGTAGAACGTATGGCTAAAAGTGCAAAAACAGCTCTATATAAAAGCGGGTATAAAGATGTGAATACCGAACTTGAGTCATTGCAATCTAATGATTCTAAATGTGCTGTGGATCCTGGATGTGGAATAATGCTTCTGGCCGAATTGACTTCAGGTTCTTTTCTAAGCAGTAGCATCATTGGCAAATTGGGAAAATCTGCTGAAAATGTAGGCGAAGAAGCGGCCAAGAATCTCTTAATGCAATTGGAAAGCAAAGCACCTATCGATAAATTTCTTGCAGATCAGATCATCATTTATATTAGTCTCGCAGATGGGGTTTCGAGAATAAGAACGACCGAGCTGACTTTACATACTTTAACTTGCGTTGAAATTGCTAAAAGAATCTTAGGCGTTGATTTCACAGTGGATGGCGGGCTTGGCGAACCTGCAACCATATCTTGCAAAGGTATTGGATATAAAAAAAGAATGACTTAAGCTTGTATTATTTCTCAAATTTTCTCCAGATTATCTTACTATTTTTGATATTTCTAACAATCTTAACTCGATGCATGGGGATAATGATTTTTTCTCCTTTATCTTCATAGATGAATGCGGATTTTCCAACATCAACTATCGAAGCAAGGGGTATCGTTTTTTGGTTATTTGGCATACCTCTATGTATAAAAACTACTTCATAATCTTCTTTCCTTTCTCGCTTATCCCAAAAAATCTTGTTAAAGATATTTCTAAGTGGATGCATAGCCACAATAATATTTCGATCATCTATCTTATAATATAATTTCAACGTACGCTGATTTCGCCCCGAAACGGACAAGATATTTATAAATAACGCATAACTTCATATATAGAGCAACCTTGGGGCTCTTGCCCAAAGAAAGTTATAAAATTATAACAACCGAAACCAGTTTTCACTTAGGCTTGGATGTTTTATGTCTTATGGATTTCCACCAATACCGGGCGCCACAACTGCTGGTCTAGTCTGTAAAGACGGAGTCATAATAACGTCGGAGAGACGATTTTCTTACGGCAGTTTCGTAATGAGTAAGGCTGTTAAAAAGGTATTTAAAATAACCAATAATATAGGAGCCGCCTGTGCCGGTCTTGTTGGAGATATGCAAATACTAATGCGAGAAGCTTCGATTTATGCAAGCATCTACTCTTATGAAAGAGAAAGAGCAGCCTCCGTGAAAACAGCCGCTAAATTAATTGGCAATCTTTTGTTCCAAAGAAGATATATCCCTTATTTAACGCAGACGATAATAGGAGGAGTTGACGAAAAAGGTCCTAGCCTATATGTATTAGATCCAATAGGATCTGTCATAGAGGACAAATATGCAACAGTGGGAACAGGGGCAGAAATCGCTGCAGGAGTTTTAGAAAATGAGTACAAAGATGGTATTTCGATCGAAGAGGGAAAAGAGACACTCGTAAGGGCAGTTAAGGCATCAATTGCAAGAGATGCGGCAAGCGGAGATGGCATAGATATAATGACGATCACAAAAGATGGCATTAAAGAAGAGGCTATGAGCATATAGGACAGATTGAAGAGTAGATTTATTAAAATATACATCGACGTTGCAAGCAGAATTCTCTGAGAGTCCTCATGTGGGAAACAAATGCAAAGCGTTCTTCCAAAGGCCATAGTAGACGCCTTAAATAGACAAAAATATCAGCTCGTGGGTTTTCATTCAGCTATTAAAAAATGCAGATGGTTGCACCAAAGCCTAGTCAACGATCGATTCTGCTACAAGTCTAAATTCTATGGAATCTCTTCTCATCGCTGTCTTCAAATGACGCCCACAGTTGCATGGTGTAATATGAGGTGCAATTTTTGTTGGCGTATCCAACCAGATGATTTAGACATAAGTTGGAATGAGCTTGAATCAGGGATTTGGGACCCCCCTGAAGGAATTGTGGAGAGCTCAATTAAAGCACAGAGGAAGCTCTTAAGCGGATATAAATCCCAAGTAAAAAATGGTAAAATAGAATTAAAAAAATTCAATGAGGCATTGAATCCGATTCATGTTGCGATAAGCCTATCTGGAGAGCCAACCATATACCCCGGGATCGGTGGCCTATTGTACGAATTCCAAAAAAGAGGTTTAACTTCCTTTTTAGTGACAAATGGAGCTTGCCCTGAAGCATTGGAAAAGCTAAGTGAAGAACCTTCACAGATTTATGTTTCTTTATGCGCTCCTAATGAAAAATCTTTCATCAAGATATGTCAGCCGATAATTCCTAATGCTTGGCAAAATTTAATGAAGTCTCTCTCTTTGCTTCAGAGTTTTAAATGTCCCTCAGCAATAAGGATGACTCTTGTGAAAGGAGTGAATATGAATAATCTAAAGGAATATTCAAGAATTATCAGAGAGACTTCCCCTACCTATGTTGAAGCTAAAGCTTTTATGTCTGTAGGCTATTCCCGAAGAAGATTAGGCCTAAATCACATGCCAAGCTTAAAAGAAATTAGAGATTTCAGCAGATCATTATCAGAAATGACCAGCTATAGAATTGTAAACGAATCAATTGACAGTAGAGTAATTCTACTTACGAAGTTAGAAAAACCTTTACAAATTCTTAGTAATATCTAAATGATAATCTGAGAGAATTAGAGTTAGGGGATTTTTTTGATATCTGAGGTCGATATGAAATATATTGAAAGAATGCTAGCCAAAAGAGATAGCGCCAGAGAGAGAGTTCTTGATGTCTCTAGATTCATCATTAAGCATTCGGCTCGTGCCATTGTGGAAACCCATAGAGGCGAGTTTGTTAAAGCTGAGAAGAATCTCAAAATTGTTGAGAAAAACATTGATAAGATGCAAAAGGCATTTTCATCAAATCAGGCCCTTGAATATAGTGGAAACGTTCTTACAGCATATCAAGAGTATGCTGAGGCAAAATTGCTTTATCATCTTGTTGCTGATGAGAAAATTCTAACATTGAAGGAATCTGGATTAGAACCAGTTCCCTATCTGTTAGGTTTGCTCGATTTCATAGGCGAACTTAGAAGGGTAATCTTGAACCATATAATCAATGGAGATATTGAAAAAGCGTCTAAAATGTTTAATCTAATGGAAAGCACGTATGAAGATATTTTTTCAATAGATCATACGGCAATCATTCCAAATTTTAGGAGAAAATTGGATAATATGAGAAGAACAATCGAATCTACGAGAGGGAATATAGCTACCGAAACGAGACGAATATCACTAGAAAAAGCCATTGATAAAGTTGGAAAAAAATTTTCTAACAAAAAATAGAATTATCGCATTATGCTACGCTTCATAATCTTTCATGCTTCTTTTAACTTGATTTGCCATCTTATGAGCCATATACAATGGTTCAGGAAATTTTTTTCCTCTTAGGAATTTTTTTACTATGCTAATAGATTTTTCCAAGGTAATCAGATGGCCAGGGGAGATTACAATTGGCCTACATCCTTCCTTAGATTTTAGTACTGCGCCAACTATTTGATTTGAGTGTCTTAAAAGCACCCACTCTCCAACCTTAGAAGGTTTTACTTTATAGCTCCCACATAGGACTCTACTGGCGACACCTATTGTAGGTCTTCTCATCAGAACACCTATATGAGATGCGCATCCAAACCTTTCAGGATGGGCGATCCCATGAGCGTTTATCATGAGTAAATCTGAATCTAATGACAATCTGTGTAAGACCCTTATTATTATCGCTCCTTCTCTGAATCCAAAAAAACCAGGTACGTATGGGAAGTCTGTTCTCTCAATCTCAACTCTTTTATCGATAACTTTATTGTCTTTGCAATCGAATGTTACAATTACGACTATAGATTGTCCATTCAGATATGCTAGATCAATTCCTGTAACCGATTTTATTTTTTGGTTTGGAGGATCTAATATCATTACATCTTTGGATAAATCCTCTTGAACTTTCTTAAGTTCCTTCAAATCGAAAGAGGAATTTATCGTAAAAGAACGGACGCCAAGCTCAGAATCAAATTTTTTATTTTTAGATTTTGAAAACATACTTCAAGCCTTGCTGAAAATCAATTCATTCCGAGCAGTTAGGATTGTTTGAATTGATTCATATTTTTGATTAACTAATATTCTCTAAAATTTTGAGATATTAATCTATTTTCCTGATGCCAAAAACGCATAGTAAAGGTTATTATGAATATTGTCAATTAATTTAGTTGCCAAATCAAGGTTGAAGGGTCAAGCATGTCTGTTAAAGAAGGAGATTTCTTACTAATAGATTACATATGTAAAGTCAAAGAAAACAACGAAGTAATAGATACTACATATGAGGAAGTAGCCAAAGAAAATGATCTAACAAAAGATGAACATGGACATGAACGTTCAATTTTTGAGCCCCAATTCGTGATCATTGGAGAGGGTCGGGCCCCAAAAGGACTTGAAGATGGGTTAAAAAAATCAGAAATTGGTAAAAAAATTGAGATCGAAGTCCCCCCTGAAAAGGGTTACGGAAATAGAGATCCGTCCAAGATGAGGCTAATTCCCTTAAGGAGGTTTAGAAAAGAAGGTATAAATCCGGTCCCAGGAATACAAGTGACTATAGATAACAAACCGGCCTTAATCAGATCAGTCGGCGCAGGCAGAGTTCAGGCAGATTTTAACCACCCGCTAGCCGGCAAGACCCTTACCTACGAAGTGGTTCCTAAGAAAATATTGAAAACCAAGGAAGAAAAAATAATTGAGTTAATTCATAAGCACATGCCTTCGATAAAAAGAGAAAGTTTCAAAATAGAGATAAAAGAAGGAAATCTAAGTATCGAAATTCCAAATGAAGCTTTCTTCATAGAGGGGTTACAGTTCTTAAAAAGATCATTGGCAGATGATTTATGGAAATTCTTACCGACTTTTAAAAAGGTATCATTCATCGAAGGTTTCAAGAAAGCTAAGTCTGCCTCTGAAGAGAAACCGAAACAAGACTAAATCCCTTATTACAATCCAAAGTATCCATAATCTTTATTATTCGGCACCTATCCCCACGAATTAGGCCCTGAGGAGAACATATTTCATAGTTTTTGCATGACAATAGGCCACATTCTATTGGAGTGTATTCTATCAAAACATCTTGGATCGCCATCCTAGCATCAATGGCACTCTTGATCGCCCCTTCAACAACTTCTACAACCTTACCTTTGCCTCCATGAAGCATGCATTCCAATTCTTTCTCCGTCACTTTTACGATGGCGTATATTCTACCCGCCTCAAGATTGTTCAAACATGCTTTGCCATATTTGCATGTTTTACAATCGTTTGAATATCCATGAAATTGGAATCTATAATTAACTCTTGCTTGCTCTTTTCCAATTATTGTAATGATATTCTGATTAGTCAAAAGAATTCCTCGAAACATTTTTAAGGAATCAAATACTGTCAAATAGCAGTAGCAAACTCTTCATTGAAAGAGTTCCTTATTTTCATAAAAACTTTGTTGGAGGCTTTCATTTAGCGTGCATAACCCTTACGGCAACCCCTCGAATATCCTCAAAGGTACAACAACCATAGGAATAGTCTGTAAGGACGGCGTTGTTTTGGCAACTGATACACGTGCAACGATGGGATACTTTGTCGCCCATAAACGTGCAAAAAAGGTCTATCCGATAGATAACCATTTGGCAATGACAATAGCGGGATCAGTTGCTGATGCCCAGACAATGGTAGATGTTCTAAAAGCAAATGCCCAGTTATACAAATATGAAAACGGCATCCCTATGCCTGTCGGTTCGGCCGCACGTTTACTTGCTAATGTATTATTTTCAGCTAGAATAATGCCCTATATTTTGCAAGCACTCGTGGCCGGGATTGATAAGTCAGGGCCAAAGATTTTTGCATTAGATCCATTAGGGAGCTTAACAGAGGAAAAATTCGTATCAACAGGCTCCGGATCGCCTATCGCCTATGGCGTATTGGAATCTCAAATTAGAGAGGGGATGCCCCTTGAGGAGGCTGTGCCGATAATATTTAAATCTCTTAACTCTGCCATTAAAAGGGATGTAGCCACTGGAGATAGCTTCGACATAGTTATTATTGATAAAGACGGTTACAGAGAACTGAGTGAAGAAGAGAAAAAGACCGTAGAATCTGAAAATTAAAGAAGCAAAGAATTAAGCACTATTCGATCATCTGGTTCTTACAACTAGGAAAGAAATAACATTGGCTAGATCTATTATCAACAATTCCCATGCAAAAATTAGATCGTGCATATTGGAAAATATGCCCAAAGAGGCAGAAATAACTAGGATAGAATTTGAAGGCCCTCGTGTTGCTATTTATGTAAAGAATGTAACTTTGCTATTAGAGCAAAGCTATATAGTAACGGACATAGTCAACCTATTACATAAAAGGATAGTCATTCGTTCAGATCCATCAATTAGGCTTATAGAAAAAGATGCCGAGGGGATGATTCGCAAACTTCTCCCCCAAGAGGCTGAAGTCGTCTCAATATACTTTGATCCTACAATAGGCGAAGTGATCATAGAAGCTAAGAAACCGGGAATTGCCATAGGCAAAGATGGTTCAATACTTCAGGATATCATAAAAAGTACGCGCTGGCGCCCAATAATATTGAGAGCTCAACCTCTACCTTCAAAAATCATAGCCAGCATGAGACACATAATATATTCAGAGAATGAAGAGAGAAGCAGAATTCTTCGTGACGTTGGCGAAAGGATTTTCAGACCTACTATACATAAAACGAGTAGCGTGCGAATGACGGCTTTCGGTTCTTTTCACCAAGTTGGGAGATCCTGTATACTTATCGAATCGGATGAAAGCAACATACTCTTGGATTGCGGTATCAATCCTGGCGCTCAAGAACCGATAAGGGCTTTCCCAAGGATAGATCATGAGGAATTTAATTTAGAGAAGCTAGATGCAGTAATAATCTCTCATGCCC
>CAYFUV010000203.1:0-24662 GCA_964346435.1 uncultured Candidatus Bathyarchaeia archaeon
TTTTAGTCACGCATTTTACAACTTAAAGTTCCAATTCAGTCCCAACTGCTAGGCTTATACCCTTCTTAAGTTCTTCAGCTCTTTTACCTTTGATTCCCGTATGATCTGGGAGAAAGGCAAATAGAGGGGTAATTTTTCCCTCTCTCATTATCTTAGAACGAGATTCATTACTTGTTTCCACAAATCTCTCAGGAAGTATTATTGTGGCGTATTCCTCTTTTTCAATTAATTCTCTAAGTACTTTTCTAACCGTTTCTTCATTTTCAGCCTTAAAACCCTTAATTCCAATAAGTTCAAATCCTGCTATGAAAGTTGGATCACCAATGACCGCGACGTTCAACAATAACCCTTCCTTGAATCGATTAATCTTTTTAGATTATCTTATTATATCTTTTGTTACAGAAAGTCTGATGCTTATATGAAATCATATACATTCATTTTTCTTCATGTAATTTTCCTGAATACGCTACAGTAGTACTGCTGAACTCAATTCCCACTCTATAGTTCTGTTTTCTTCAATATCTATGCTATAGAATGGATCTTGAATTAATTTATTGCAATGCGCGTTCTAATATCTCCTTTTGATCCAACAGACTATAATTACAACCTTCCACTGTTACGATATTCGCTGCCAAGGTATTAGCTAATGATGCACATTCTTTTAGTGTTTTGTTCTTTAGTAACCCGAATAGAAAACCCGATGCAAAGGAATCGCCAGCGCCCGTTGTGTCAACAACCTTTACTTTTCTGCCTGGATCATAACAGATATCATTTTCTTCTGCGTAATAGCACCCTTTTGCGCTAACTGTCATTATTACAAGTCTGGCCAGAGATTGGGCACTAGAAATGATTTCTTTATCAATAGGTTTTTTACCAACAAGAAGAGAAAATTCCTCTTTATTTCCAAATAATATATCGATTTTTTGAGGAATCCAAGATAGAAAATCGTCCTTATTACGGTTTACAACAAAAGGATCAGCAAGATCAAAGACAACCTTTTTACATTTATCTCTAGCAAAATCAATCGCCTTTTTAACAGCTCTTTTTTGTACTCCAGTGTCCCACATATAGCCCGTGGTATAGAGATATTGTGCTTTACCAAGGGTATCAAAATCAATACAGGATTCATCATATTCTTGGCAGGCCCCTAGGAATGTGAACATAGTTCTTTCATGGTCTGGAGTAACAATAATGTAGGACTCTCCGGTTCGATTTGATGTAAGCGCTAAAGATGTAGAAACACCTAAATCCTCCATCAATTGTTTATACTCTCTGCCTGTTCTATCATTACCAACAGCTCCGCTAAAGTGTGGAGGATCACAGGGAATTACCTTGCCTAGCCAAGCTATTCCTCGCATTGTATTGGCACAGCTACCGCCTGGCAAGGTTCTAATATCTTCTATTTTATCTAAAATTTCAGATACTTGATTTTGCTGGATAAGATTCATAGTACCTAGTTGGGTACCAAGATCTGAAATTAATTTAAAATCTCCATAGCCAACTACGTCCATGAGTGGATTTCCTATTCCATATATAGAAATCATTCATTTTCTCCTTCCATAATACACAGAATTTCTTATAATAATATCGAGATGACTATGAGAACGTAATAACAAATTTAGATATTATGAACTCTAAAAGAATGGAAGTAACCTTTACAAAGAATGAAGTACAGACAACGGAATAATTTCATATTTAATAGAGCAGGAAAAATTTGAGATAGATCGTGAAGACTACTTTAAAAAGCATGATTAAACACTATAACAGTCTCAAGGGAATGGTGAAGTATGAATCAATATAAGATCAAGGATATCTCTCTGAGCGAGAAGGGACTAGAATCCATTGAATGGGCCGAGGCTAGAATGCCAGTGCTAATGAAAATAAGAGAGGAATTCAGTAAGAGGAGGCCTTTAAAAGGGACCTTCATAGGCGCATCGTTACATGTCACTAAAGAAACCGCTGTTCTCGTTCGAACATTGAAAGCTGGGGGCGCAGAGGTTGCTTTGTGTGCTTCTAACCCTCTATCCACTCAGAACGAAGTTGCTGCCGCGCTCGCTGTAGAGGGGACTAATGTATTCGCTTGGAAAGGGGAGAGCGATAAGGAGTATTATTGGTGCATTGAAAAAGTATTGGAACACTCCCCAGACATAACTCTAGATGATGGTGCTGATCTAGTCAGTACATTACATAAGAAAAGGAGCGATTTACTAGAAAAAATCCTAGGAGGCACAGAAGAAACGACAAGTGGAGTGATAAGATTAAAGGCCATGGAAAGTTCTGGTGAATTAAAATATCCGATTATAGCAGTCAACAATGCGTCAACAAAATACTTATTTGACAACAGATATGGCACAGGTCAGAGCTCTATTGATGGGCTTTTACGTTCGACTAGTATTCTACTTGCGGGAAAAATTTTTGTAGTAGCTGGATATGGTTGGTGCAGTCGTGGGATAGCTATGAGGGCAAGGGGAATGGGCGCTAATGTAATAATCACTGAGACAGACCCGTTAAGGGCCCTTGAAGCTGTAATGGATGGCTTTAATGTTGAACCAATGGCAAAAGCTACCAAATGTGGAGATGTATTCATGACTGCAACTGGCAATATCAACGTCATAAGAGGTGAACATATGATTAAGATGAAAGACGGCGCCATATTAGCTAATGCGGGACATTTCAATGTTGAGATTAACATTGATGATTTAAAATCTCTAAGTGTTTCTAGGAGAATTGTTAGGCCAAATGTCGAGGAGTTCAGATTGAAAAATGGTAAAAGAATATATTTGCTGGCTGAAGGGAGGCTAGTGAACTTGGCAGCTGCAGAAGGCCATCCTAGCGAGGTAATGATGATGTCTTTTGGAAATCAAGCATTATGTGCAGATTATCTCATCAAGTATTCGAAAAAGCTTGAGGAAAAAGTCTATGAAGTTCCTAAGGAAGTTGATCTAAATGTTGCGAAGTTAGCTTTAGAAAGCCTTGATGTTGAGATAGATGACTTGAGAAAAGAACAAATCGATTACTTGAGAAAATGGGAATCTGGAACCTAACTCCACCATTCATTAAGACTAAGGTTTTAACTTTCCATATATATTTAGTAAGAAATTTTATTCCTTTTGGTAATTCAATCTAATATATATCAAATTTAATATAGCGCGCTATTAGGAATCGTGACCTTTTATATGGCCATTGATGTTGAAATCGAAGAACTAGTTTACAAATTAGCAATAAAGAATGCAGTCGAACATGGGGGCAAGGCTAGAGAAAAAGCGGTTCTTGGAAAAATTTTGGGTGAAAGACCAGAACTAAGGGATAATGTGAGGGATATTTCTAATCTTATTAAAAAAATTATTGAAGAATTGAACAAGCTGTCGGTTAACCAACAAAGAAAAATCTTGGAGGATAAATGGCCTAACCTGTTTTCTGAAAAAAAGGGGGGAAAGGATAAAACCCTGCCTCCACTTCCAAATGTTGATAGGTATTCTGTGGTAGTTACAAGGTTTTCACCAAATCCAGACTGCGTTTTACATATAGGTTCAATCAGAGCCCTCATACTATCACATGACTATGCCAGAATCTACAAAGGAAAATTCTTGCTAAGATTTGAAGATACTGATCCAAGATTAAAGAAATCTGTGGTAGAGTATTATGATTTAATTAGAGATGATATGAGATGGCTCGGATGCAAATGGGATGGAGAGTTTAATCAAAGCGATAGACTTCCGACTTATTACGATCATACAAAAAAACTTATGGAAATTGGTGGTGCTTATGTCTGTACTTGCGACTCTACAGAATTCAAGCATAAATTAATTAAGGGAAAGTCATGCGAATGCAGAAATCGTTCCCCATCTGAGCAAATGATAAGATGGAAAAGGATGCTAGAAGGCGTCTATGGGGAAGGAGAAGCAATAGTAAGAGTGAAGACAGATCTTGGCCATCCCAATCCCGCTGTTAGAGATTGGCCAGCATTACGAATAATCGATACAATTAAGAACCCTCATCCAAGGGTTGGAAGCAAATATCGAGTTTGGCCACTATACAATTTCGCTTGTGGAGTAGACGATAATTTAATGGGAATAACGCACATAATACGTGGCAAAGAACATCTTACAAATATGGTTAGACAGAAATATCTGTATGATTATTTTAGATGGGAATATCCAGAGGCAATTCATTATGGCAGATTAAAGATTCCGAATGCTACTCTTAGCAAATCAAAGATCATTGAGGCTTTACAAAAAAAACAAGTAACTAGCTTAAGCGATCCTAGGCTGGCTACTCTAATCGCATTAAAGAGAAGGGGAATAGCTCCTTATACTTTGCGAAAAATAGTCACGGAAATTGGCCCCAGACCAGTCGACGTTACTTTAAGTTGGGAAAATATTTATGCAATTAATAGAAAAAATGTGGATAAGATCGCTAATAGGTATTTCTTTATATCTTGCCCAATCCGGCTTTCAGTGAAGAGAGTCTCAAAAAAATTTTCAATAAAAATACCTTTGCATCCCGATTCCCCTGAAAGGGGATATAGATTTCTTAGTGTATCGCCTAAAAATAACATTGTTAATTTATTGGTATCAAGGAACGATTATGATTTGTTCAAGAGAAATAAGGTTGTTAGATTAATGGGTTTATTTAATATAGAAATTGATGATACTAAGGACAATTTCGTAAATTCTACTTTCAAAGGGACTTCTCAAGAAGAAGCCAAAAAAGCAAAAGCACCGATAATTCATTGGCTCCCAGAAGGTGGTAATTTTAGAATCGATATTGTGATGCCAACTATGGAAATTCTAAAGGGACTAGTTGAAGATAACATACAAAATGAAAAAGTTGGTAATCCATTACAATTAGTGAGATTTGGCTTTGGTAGGATAGACTCAATGGAAAAAGAATTTGTCAGAATTTATTACTCCCACTCTTAAAATGGAAGCTAATACAAAAAAAGTCGAAATCAAATTATCTTTTTAATACTTAATTTCTGTTCAGTAAGGAAAGGTTTTCTCAGTTTAACTGCCTTTAGGAACAATTCGTGCAACATATTTTCTGATTCTCCTCTTCTCATTGGACCGAGTATGTCAACTAGACCATCGTTTGTCATCAAACATGGTTTTAATTTCCCATCGCTAGTCAATCTTAATCTTGTGCAATTGAGACAGAACTCTGTATTATCTACCGGTCTAACGAATTCAACTTTAGCCCCATTTTTTAATGTGTATACGCTCCTATTCTGCATGTATTCCCTAGTCTCAACCTTCTTGGCTTCTTTTACAATTTTATTTTCCACATTCTCTAATGGCAGGAAATATCTTTTATAAAAACTCTCGGCCATCTTCAGAGGTTCTAACTCTATTAATTGAAGTATGGCTCCATTCTCCTTAACAAAATCAATCATTGAATGCACTTCGTTGTCATTTAATTCCTTTAGAAGAACCATATTGATTTTAACAGGATAAAGACCTGACTTGATTGCAGCTCTGATACCATTTAAAGCAGGTCCTAATTCCATTCCAATGATCTCTCTGTAAGTCTCATCGCGGTTAGAAGGTAAATTGATATTGATTCTTGTAAGCCCTTTTTGTTTTAGTTTCAAAGCTCTATCGTATGTTAATAATCTGGCATTTGTAACTAATGATACTTCTTCAATATCTCTAATATTGGCGATCGAATCTATTATTTCATGTAAATCTTTTCTTAAAAGAGGTTCTCCACCGGTAATCTTTACTTTATTTATTCCAAATTCAGAAGCAACCTTCACTATCTTCGATATCTCTTCTGGTGTCATTTCATTTGTATCAACATTTTGCCCCTCTTTATGACAATAGAAGCAATTAAGATCACATCTTTGTGTAACTGAAACTCGAATATGATATAATGGTCTACCATAGCCGTCTTTAATCGCCAAAATAAAAACCTCCTAAATTCCTCTTACGTGCTTCAACATATGTCCGATTTCTGGAATTATTAAGCGTGTCATCGCCTTCTCTACAGCATTTGGCGAACCAGGTAAACAGAAAATAAGATTATTTTTTGCAACTCCAGCTAATGCTCTGGTAATCATGGCAGCAGATCCTATGTCATTGAAGCTTATATTTCTAAGTAATTCTCCAAAACCAGGAATTTCCTTGTCAAGAAGATTCTTAACAGATTCAATAGTAATGTCTTTGGGAGTTATGCCGGTACCTCCAGTTATTATTATCGACTCAATTTTCTCATTGGATAATGCCTTTATTACAGCATTTTCTATCATTCTTTTCTCATCTAGAACAAGTTCTCTACCATAGACAATATGTCCGTTCTCTTTTAGCAGCTTCTCTATCAAGTCCCCGGAGGGATCACTAACCACTTTTTCTTTATTTTTATCTTTGTACTTTGAGGAGCTGCAAGTTATAATGAAAATTGTAACTTGGGAAGGTGAACTTGATTTATGAGCTGAAGTAGTCTTACTCATGCTTTTTACCCTTTTGTTTTTTCCCTCACTATTATCTTTTCTATAGAGGTGTTAGGATATTGACCTTTTTCATCTTTCTCATACTTTTTAACCATATCCCAAATTGTAAGTAAATAAGTAGATGTTGCAACAAGGGCTTCCATTTCAACTCCTGTTTTGGCTGAGCTTCTAACGCACACTTCGACCTCAATAGAATCTTGCTGAAACTCAACCTTAGTTTGAATGCTCGTAATGGGAATTGGATGGCAGAAGGGAATTATTTGGTGTGTACTCTTTCCTGCTAATATAGCGGCCACTTCTGCTACGGCCAAAGGGTCACCTTTCTCGACTTTCCCCTCCTTCACTAATTTTATAGTTTCAGGTTTAAGTTTAATTTCTCCAAAGACTACCGCTTCTCGGAAAATTTCCTTCTTATTGGTTATGTCTGCCATTCTAAATCTGTTCATTTTTCAATCCCATTACTATTATTGATGAAAGTAAGGTATCTGAACATTCAATTTTTTAATCTGATTTTAGCGCTTCTTCAAGATACGACTCAAGTTGTTTCTTTACAACAGAAGGAGATGGTGAAGTTAAGCCGATTAGAGTAGTCTTTCCCCGTAGGCCTTTTCCAGATATCTTAGTGATTAAAATCCCAATAGAACCAAGGTTTCTAATATGCTTCCAGAATTGAGTGTGGGCTCTAGCCCTTTCATTGTATTCCTCACAGATTATTTTGTATATCTTTTCAACTTCGCCCATTGTCGCATAAGCAGACTCATTGCCCTCTAATAATCTGGAAAGTGCAAGCAAGATCAATTTTTCATGAATTGTAAGCGGATCTAGATATTCCTTCTTTATTGGTGAATACATGCTTTCTGCAGCTTTCCTTACGTGCTTAGGCACAACCTTAAGATCTCCTTCTAGATCTGCACATTTTCCGGACTTCCACAGCAATTCTATTGCATATCTTGCATCTCCAGTGATCGATGCTAAATTAGCTATCAGTTCCATAGTCTCCTGTAAAACGACTCCTTCTTCGAAGGCTAAATCAACCCTATCTTCTAGAATTGCATTTAGCTGATTTGATGAATAATTCTCAAGACGAACCACGTTCTGTTGAAGAATACTCAATGTGCTCTTATCTAGCCTTTCTAACCAATTCAAATCTCTTAAAATACAGATTAGCGAAAGCCTAACAGGCGCGTCTAACCGCCCTTCCTGGATACGCGTTAAGGTGTATAGCGTGTCAGCCTCCTCTGATTTAATTAAAGCCTCGAGTTCATCTAGAGCTAAAATCAAATGGATGTCTTTTTCATCTAATAAGCTTAGAAGAGTCTGGATAAGTTCTTCAGTAGAAAAACCTCTTTGGGGAAAGCTACTTATGAATTCGGCTACAATTCTGTTTAGAATAATGAAGAAACTTCCTCTATGTTCTCTACAGTTCATGTGCAAATATTTTATTTTTAATCCCTTACTCTTTGCATTTTTTTCTATATCCATGCCGAAGCGTTGAGATAGAACTGTTTTACCAGTACCGATATCTCCTGTTATTAAAACTCTTTGACTTGTTGAGTTTGGCTTGTCTAATACTGCTCTAAAAATCTGAACCAAAGAGAAAAATTCTTTCTCTCTATGGGGGAGCCTGGGAGGAATAAATTCTAAAGAAAGTGGCCTTTCATCCCTAAATAAGGATGGTTTGCTCATAGCTTTCTCTATTATGTCAATTCCATGGTCTTTCTTATTTGCCTCCATATTTTCGACCCCTTATACCATTATCCAGGGTATGCAGGTAATATATTGAATAAGCAGAAATTGAGAATAATAGGATTATTATCTTAGTTGCGTATACAAGCGATACTGGAGTACTGGGATTTGGAAATCTGTTGTAAAGGATATCTGGATCTGTAACGTTGCTAATTGTCATTAGAGCTCCCCATAAAGTAAAATTGAAAAATAATTCGTATAGGGACGTAAAAAAAATCAAGAATAATATTATAATTGTAAAATTTATCCAATTTCTATTTATCCCCATTAGCTTGGGTTTAATGAATTGAAGAAAAGATCCCCACCATATGAATATGAAAAAGAACATTAGCGTTATTGGCTTGAATTGGAGGAACTTAAATGGAGCCCATTCATCCATAATGAATTGCTCACCGTATATTTCAAAATTAGGATATTTTAGCAAGTAATATGATGTGATAAGAATTGCAACTATTCCTGAAATAATTGAGATGGTCAGCCATAATCTTCTTGAGAATCTTAAAGATTGGATATCACCTTTCATGAAGTAAATCACCAATAGCCTTATATAACTCATCTTGGATCGGAGGTTTGATTTTATCTTTTATACTCCCAGTCTTTGAAATATACCTACCTTCCTTTATTTTAGTAATATCTCCAATTATTGAGGCTGGTATTCCTTCTTTTCTTAGTTTCGATAAAATCCTATTTGTTATCTTAGCTTTACAACAAATTAATAACGCTCCTGAACTCATAAGTCCAAAATAGTCTATTCCTAACTCATTACATAACTCTCTAGTCTCTTTTGCTATTGGTATGTTTGCCTCAAATATTCTCAGACCCACTTTTGAAGCCTCTGCAATTTCCCATAACCCACTCAATAAGCCACCTTCAGTTGGATCGTGCATCGCACTTATGTCTCCAACTTTCATAGCAGTAAGTGCATCTTTCACTATGCTTATTTTTTGCATAAACTTCCCGGCCTTCTTCAAAATTTTATCATCAATTCTTCGCTTCAGAACTTTATAAAAATCTGTTGCAAGAATTGCGGATCCCTCCAGCCCCACACTTTTTGTAAGAATTATCTTATCCCCAGGTTTTGCCCCACTTGATGTTACATAATTTTTTTTCTTTGTTTCACCAATCATTGTACCGATTACTATAGGTCGATTAAGATTAGGAGTAACCTCCGAATGTCCTCCTATAACAGATATGCCCAGCTCCTTACAAGCCATATCAATTTCGCTCATGATTTCCCTGATAATCTTTCTGTTTATACTCTCTGGAAGTAGAATTGAGCATAGATACCAACGAGGTTTAACGCCATATGAGGCCACATCATTCGCGTTTATATGAACCGAAAGCCATCCAATATTTTTTATGGCGCCAGTAATTGGATCTGTGCTTATTATTACATCCTTTGAGCCAATATTTAGTATTGCCGCATCCTCACCAATTTTCGGTCCTAATATTATTTTTCTGCTGGGCACTCCTAGGAATTTGAATACAATTCTTTTTAATTCTGAATGCGGAATCTTGCCGTAGAATGGATATTTATGCATTGTCAAAATAGGCTTCCAATTTGTATTAAGGTATGTATTCATTAATTTATTAAAAGTTAAGTGGCAGGCTCTCGCACTCAAGATCTACATCATTCACTCAATTGGGCCAGACTCGTCATCGCCTACCTTAAGAAATAATTTAATAACCTAGATAAAAACTTAACAATCGATTTTCTTCAAAAATTCAATGAGGGATGGATTACGAGGATCAACGGAATCGAGATATCGCCAATAGCATTTGAAAGTTTAGGAGTGAGATCGATGTGCACATTCGTTAAAACTCCCGACATTGGAATATTAGTGGATGCAGGGTTATCTCTTGGTCCTAGGTTTGGAAAATTACCTCACCCAAAAGAGTATAAAATGCTTTTAAAAAGAAGAAAGTTGCTTAGGGATTTTGCAAAAAAATCTGATTTAATCACAATATCGCATTATCATTTCGATCACTTTACGCCTTACTATACAGATACCGTTTTCGTTGGGAGCAATGAAGAAGAATTTTCGCAAATATACCATGATAAAGAAATTTTGTTAAAAGATATTCGAGAAAAAATAAATTTTAGCCAAAGACGAAGAGGCTGGATATTCCAAAGATTTTTGAAAAAATTTGTAAAGAATTTCCAAATAGCAGATTCTCGCTCATTTGTGTTTGGAGGAACTTGTGTTAGATTTTCCAAACCAGTTTTTCATGGAGAAGAAAATTCTTCGCTTGGATGGGTATTGATGACGAGCATAGTGAATGATGGTATTAAGATAGTGCATGCTTCTGACGTTCAAGGTCCTACATCCAAGGAAACCTTTCGATGGCTTCTTTATGAAAAACCTAATTTGTTAATATTGGGCGGTCCTCCAACTCACTTAGTTGATTACTCTAAGGAAAAAAAATTGTATGCGAAAGCGTTTAATAACATAAAGAAATTAATAGAAAAAACTCCTACCTTAGTGATAGACCATCATACGGTCAGGGCAATGGATTGGAAGGAATCGTTACTCGACCTAAAGGAATATGCAGATAATTTTGACCATAAAGTTGTTACGGCTGCGGAATTTAATAACTCAAGAAATGATCCATTGGAAGCTAACAGAATAACTTTATATGAAAAGCTTCCTCCGAAGGAAGAATTCATAAAGTGGACAGAAATGCCAAGGGAAAAAAGAAGACGTATTTTGCCTCCGTTGTCGTAAAGAAATTTTTTAGTTTGCACGACTCTTCAAAAGGCTGAAAACATCTAAACTATTAATAAATAATTACGAAATCAATTAATGAAAATTAATCATTAACCATTAATGATTTAGTAGGTCTCCCGTTGAAGGCTGAAGAATATGTAAAGAAAAAGTCAATCATTAGGGATTATGATGTCAAAGCTAATTCCTACGACCGACTTTATTTGGATGAACAAATGCTCAAGTACAGCCATGCAGAAAAAAGAATTACAACGGTAATTGATTCAAAAGTTCTAGATTTGGGTTGTGGTACTGGTTTATTTGCTGAAAAAATTATGAATAAAGTTGAGTTATTTGTAGGTATTGATATATCGACAGGAATGCTCTTAAAGGCGAAAAGTAAATTTTCAAAAAAATCTAACGTTCATTTAATTAATTCCGATATTGATCACTTACCTTTGAAGGATGATGTATTCGATCACGCTTTCATATTCACTATCTTTCGGAATCCTTCAGAAATTCTGAGAATTATTAAAGAATTGGAACATGTAATGAATTTCAATTCCACAATAATTATGAGTATTCTCAAAAAAAATATTTGCCAGAATGACTTGGAAAAAGTTATCTCTAATATTAACATAATGCAAAACTTTTCAATAGAAGATACAGATACAAAAGATATTTTCATTAAGTTTAAGTTTAAACAATCCAAAAGATTTAATTTCGGCGATGAGCTAAACTGATTCTCGCGCTATAAAGTAATAGTCGGAAAAAAGTAAAGAATTAATTTGAAAGTTGAAACCCTAGATAGGACTAAACTTGAGAGTTATTAATGGTGTTGTTTGAATGCCCGCTGTTTATAATGTACCAGCGAATATAATGATTAGAAAACTTGCTGAATTTCTAAAGGAAAATGTGGAAGAAATCCATCCGCCAGCATGGTCCTTAGTTTCAAAAACGGGATCAAATAGAGAGAACCCGCCACAGAACTCAGATTGGTGGTATTTACGTTGTGCCTCTTTACTTCGGAAGTTATATCTGTATGGTCCACTAGGCGTTTCTAGATTGTGTGTTAAATACGGTGGAAAGGAGAAAAAAGGAACTAAAAGAAAACATAATAGGAAAGGTGGGGGTTCTGCGGTTAGGGAACCACTGCAGCAACTTGAGAAAGCCGGATTTTTAATATCGGAAAAAGGAACTGGAAGAAGACTTTCAAATGAAGGGAGAAGTTTGTTGGATAAAATGTCAACTCAAATAGTTAAAGAATCGGAAGCCAACAAACAGTAGCTAATTGGAGTTATCGAAATATGGGTCATAGAAAAAGGCACGCACCAAAAAGAGGATCACTGTCTTATCTGCCTAAAAAAAGGGCAAAATCTTGGATTGGGAAGATTAGATTCTGGCCAGAGATTGAAAAAGGGCCCAGATTATTAGGCTTCGCAGGATATAAGGCTGGGATGACTCATCTTATTGCGATAGATAGTAAAAAAGGCTCTCTTACGTTTGGAAAAGAAATTTCTTTGCCTGCAACAATAGTTGAAACTCCTCCAATGATTGTTTATGGAATAAGGGCGTATCAAAAAACAGACAAAGGTCTTAAAACCTTTAGTGAAGTTTTAATGGAAAGGCCGACCAAAGACATAGGAAGAATAAACACTCCACCTAAAAAGATTAATGCAAAAAGTTCGCTGGATAAAATCATTAACTCTTTAGATAGGATCAATGAAATCAGGTTACTCACAATTTCCCAACCTCGAAAGGCTAATATAGGTCGAAAAAAACCCCAAATAATCGAGATCAAGGTTGGCGGAGGGACAATAGAGGAACAATTTGAATATGCAAAAGGTATGCTTGGTAAGGAGATTAATGTATCGAGTGTTTTTAAGGAGGGGCAATGTGTCGATACCATTGCTATTACTAAAGGCAAGGGAATACAGGGTCCGGTGAAAAGATGGGGTATCAAAAGACGTCCCCATAAATCTAGAAAAACCGTTCGTGGAGTAGGATGCATTGGTCCTTGGAATCCTGCCACTGTCATGTATTCAATCCCACGAGCTGGTCAGATGGGCTTCCATCAACGAACTGAGTATAACAAGCAAATTATAAAAATTGGGGATGCCGAGGATAAAATAACCCCAAAGGGTAGTTTTCCTAGATATGGAGAAATTAAATCCCACTTTACTTTGCTTAAAGGAAGTATATCTGGACCAACTAAAAGATTGGTTATTATACGGTATCCAGCTAGATCCCCAGACATGGAAATTCCAGCACCAAAAATTGAATATATAAGCCTAGAATCCAAGCAAGGTGATTAATATGCTAATGTTAGGAATAATCAATAAGTTCGGGAGATTTCATAATGGGTAAAAAAGGGGGCCCAAGACACCTCAAGAGAAAGCCCGCACCCGCTTTCTGGCCCATCCATGTAAAAGAATTCCAATGGGTAACTAAACCTATACCGGGCCCACATCCTATGGAAGAATCATTGCCATTAACACTTGTTCTTCGCGAAATACTTCATTACGCCAAGACTAACAGGGAAGCTGAAAAGATTCTTGCGGAAGGAAAAGTTAAAGTTGACGGAAAAGTCAGAAGAGAGAAAAAATTTCCCATAGGTCTAATGGATATGGTTGAAATTCCGGATGCTAAACTCACTTTTAGGGTTATTCCATTTCCAGGGAAAGGTCTATTTCTAGTAAAAATTCCTTCTGCAGAAAAATCTTTCAAGTTATGTCAAATTGAAGATAAGACCTATGTAAATGGTGGAAATATTCAACTAAACTTGCACGATGGAAGAAATTTATTATTAAAACTTAATGATCCTAAAAATCCTAAAGAAGACGTCTATAAGACCCGCGATACATTACAGATAACCGTGCCCAATCAGCAAATCATCGGTCACTTAACGTTTAAAGAGAAATCCTATGTACTCATAACGGCAGGAAGAAACATAGGCAAGAGTGGGAAGATTATTAAAATTGAAGAATCAAGGTTTGAAAATCCATCAATAGTTACTATTGAGGATGATAAAGGCAATATCTTCCAAACTGTGGCAAATTACGTCTTTGTTGTCGGTGATGAGAAACCATTGATAAAACTGGCTGGTTAAAGATAAATCAATATTTAAAATTTTTGGTGAACAATTATGACATTAACAGATCCTCTCGCAAATGCCTTATCAAATATTTACAATAATGAAGAAAGACGGAAGCATGAGTGTATTATATCTCCCGCTTCAAAACTTATCGGGAAAGTATTGAGGGCTATGCAAAAAAATGGATATATAGGCGAATTTGAATTCATTGATGATGGAAAAGCTGGTAAATTCAGAGTACAGTTACTTGGAAGAATAAATAAGTGTGGTGTCATTAAACCTAGATATCCGGTCAAATTAGATAAAATGGAAATATGGGAAAGAAAATTTTTACCATCAAAGGATGTCGGAATAATAATATTGACTACGCCCAGTGGCGTTATCTCCCATAAAGAAGCAAAGGAAAGTGGAGTTGGTGGGCGCCTCGTTGCATACATGTATTGACAAATACTCTTGGAAATATTGATCTTTAAGCATTGATTATGGGAGAATGTAAAGATGGCTCGAGGACCGAGATATAATGTTCCTTATAGAAGGAAAAGAGAAGGAAGAACTGATTATAAGAAAAGATTGCGACTAGTTTTATCTGGGATTCCCAGACTGGTAATACGACCTACCAATAAACATATTATTGTTCAACTAATTGAAGCTAAGCCTAAAGGAGATCTAATAATAGTCTCTTCGAATTCGAGTGAGCTTAAAAAAAGATATAAATGGAAAGCAAACTGTGGAAATTTGTCAGCTGCTTACTTAACAGGTTTAATGGCGGGATTTAGAGCACTGCAAGAAGGCTCAAAAAGGGCCATTCTTGACACTGGCTTGCATATTTCTTCTAAAGGAACTAGAATCTACGCCGCTTTAAAAGGAGTTTTAGATGCGGGCATAGAGGTACCTCATGGAGAAGAAATTCTGCCTGATGAGGATAGGATTAAAGGAAAACATATTTCAGATTATGCAATAAATTTGAGTAAAGATTCAGAGCTTTACAATAAGCATTTTTCACAATATATTTCAGAGGGATTCGAACTAAAACAATTACCTGAACACTTCAATGAAATAGAAGAAAAAATAATCAAAGACTTTGAAAAGGTGAAAGCAAAAGCATGAATTCGAAGGAAGAATCCGGATCTAGCAAATCGGGCAACGCCATCTTAATTGTAATAAGGCTAAGAGGTAATGTGGGGCTAAAGCCTAAAATAGAATACACGTTACAGTCATTAAAGCTTCTTAAGAGATATAGCGCCATTCTTTTACGGAATAAACCTGAGGTTGTTGGAATGCTACGCAGATCCAAGGACTTTATTACGTGGGGCGAAATAAGCAAAGAGAATATGGAATTAATGCTTGAAAAAAGAGGCAAAGTGGTTGGAAATAAGAAGTTAACTGATGAATTTGTAAAAGGAAAAATGGGCCACAATTCTATAAAAGATCTTTCTGATAACTTGTGGAGTTCAAAGACTACTTTTAATAAATTAATTGAATTTGGCCTTAAACCGATATTCCATTTACATCCTCCAAAGGGAGGATTTAGAAAAAGTGTTAAAAGACCCTTCAAAGGAGGAGGAGAGTTAGGATACAGAGGCGAGGATATAAATAAATTATTAAAGAGAATGGTCTGATTATTTATCTTAATATTTCAAAAAGATAGAACAGTAAATCACGATTCTCAATCACATAAAGCATTAGAAAAAAATTTTCACATATGCTAATTTCTAATTTATATGGCATTTTTTTCTATTATATTGGAGTAAACTTCTAACGTGAAATCAAACACGTTAGACCATCGATATTAGAGAACGTCTATGCAAAGGTTCATCTATGAATTTTTTAGTGATTGGAAATATAACAAAAGATTTGCTAAAAACGAAAGATAAAGAAGTCAGTTCATTCGGTGGTACGAGTTATTCAGCAATTGCTGCTTTAAAGCTTGGTTATGACTCAAAAATTCTGACTAGGGGAAATAATACTCTTGATAAGTGGATCAAATATTTAGAGAAATTAGGAATAGAAATTCTTTTACAAGCTGACAGAAAAGCAACTTCATTTATTAATGATTATTCGAATGACCGTAGAATCCAGATGCTATTGGAACATACAGGCAAAATAATCTATGAATCGAACAAAAAATTCGATATAATCCACCTTAACCCCATCTACCAAGAGATTGGTGTTGAAACCATTAATAATGCAAAGAGAAATTGCGAGATTCTTTCTTTAGATGTTCAAGGTCTAATCCGTGATAAAAAAGGGAAAAAGGTTGTGGGAAGATTTTTACAAGAAAGGGAAGAATTCTTAAGGAATATTGACATTTTAAAGATTGGCAAAAACGAAACAAGATTTCTGTCTCATAATAAGGACTATAGGAACATTTGTAAGGAATTAAAATCTTTTGGAGTAAAAATAATTACGCTAACATTAGGTAACAATGGATCAATAATACATGAAAATGAATTTTATCGAATCCCAACCTTCAAAACAAAAACAATTGATAGAACTGGGGCAGGGGATGTTTATGGAACTAGTTTTGTGATAAAATATTTTGAAACAAAAGATGTAATAGATTCAGCACTTTTCGCTGCTGCGAGTGCATCATTTGTTGTTGAGGACTTCGGTCCAAATTCAATAGCAAGCAGAGAAGAAATTGAGGAACGATTCGGAATCTTGAAGAATATGATATTTAGAAGTAAGCGTATATCTCATCATGATTTAATGCTTTAAATAAATTCAGTTTTCAGCAAGTTTTGTACAAATCTTCCCAAAAGATATTCGATATCAATGAATTCTAAGCCTTTTAGACTTTTTTACCTTCTCTCGTTCTGATAATAATTTCTCCAATTATTTTACCACTAGGTATCAAAATATCTTTATTTCCTTCGGAAGATTCTAGTTTGGTATGCATAATCGTGATCTCTTTTACCTCTCCTGTTTGACCTGCTATGGTTACCAAATCTCCATATTTAAAAGGTCGAGATATTGCGATAAATATCCCAGCAACTGCATGAGTTAGTACAGATTGAGTTGCAAATCCTATAACTAAGCCTGAAAATGAACCTACTGTTAGAGCGGAAGAGGCACTGACATTAAATATTGTCGCTAAGGTAGATATTAGAAGTGCAATGCCAGCAATTTTAATAACGGTCTTGATTACCGAAGCTGTAGAATGATCCGTTGCTCGTCGCATTGCATCGTATGCTATATTACTTATGCTGGAGAGGGCTTTGTATCCAATTCCAAAAATCAATGCTGCCTGAATATATGGAAGATAACTTTCGTATTCTTTAAAAGTTGGATTTTTTTGAATTATTAGAGTAACAAGAGGCAAAATTATTGCTAATAGGATTATATATGCAATTGCTTTCGCGATATTACGCCTCATCATTTTGGACCAATATTTATGCGACAATTTTATACCTCCATTGACCCGATATCGGGCTCGTCATTAGAGAATTACTTTATATTTTAACTGAAGAAATACTTTTTTTAATATATTTTTTATTAAGCCAAATATCCATTAAGATAAGGCGTTCATAGTTGAAAAAAGTTGGAATTATGCATTATACAGGGCCAGGAAAGGAAGTAGGTGGTGTTGAAGTAGTAATAGGTGATCACACTCGTTTGTTAAACAAAATGGGCTACCAAATCCATTTGATCTATGGTCATGGTGGTGGATTAGAAAATCAAAGAATTGTAAATCATAAGATCCCTTTTCTTTCTCCGATTAATCCTTCTATAAGAAGAGTTCAATCTGATATATTGAAGAAATTTGAGGAGACTCAAGAATTCAAAAAATTGAGAGAGGAAATTAAGGAGGAATTAATTAGAATATTGCCTAAGCTAGATGCCTGCATAATTCACAATATCCCTTCGATGCCTTTTAACTATGTTGCCACGGCCGCAATTAATGAAGTAGTCAACGATTCAAAGACAAAACTCATCTTTTGGCTTCACGATAGCATTCTATGCAGGGAAGATTGGAATGAACGATTTAAAAAATTTCCATTCTCATTATTACATTATAGAAGCCGAAAAATAATCTATGTAACTCCCACTGCTTTCAGGGCGAATCAATTTGCTCAATTGCCGGAACCATATAGAATTCCATCAATGAAGGTAATCCCAAATGGCGTTGATATTGAAGAATATATAAAAATCGATGAAACCACAAAATTGCTGATGAAGAAACTTGGCATAACATTTGAGGATTTTGTCCTACTTGCGCCAGTACGCATAACTCCTAGAAAGAATATTGAACTTGCCTTACATGTAACCTACGAACTAAAACGCTTAATGGGTCCATCGCGATCGATAAGATTACTTATCACTGGACCGCCAGATCACCACGCAAAAAAGTTGGGCATGGATTATTTTGATCATATTCAGAGATTGGCTGGTAGACTCGGATTACGTCATAATGTTATTTTTTGTTTCGATGTTATCTCTCATGAAAGGGAATACGAGAATGGCGGAGTCAAGAAATGGAGTGTTGGGGATGCATATAATGTCGCTGATTTGGTGTTTATCCCCAGTAAAGAAGAGGGATTTGGTCTGCCAGTAATTGAAGCTGGGGCTGCTAGGAAACCGATATTCTGTTCACGCATTCTCCCTTTTAAAGAGCTTATTAAAGATGATATTGAAGGACATATGTTCGACCTGACCGAAGAACCAAAAAGTATTGCATTCAGAATTCATAGATTATTGTTGGAAGATAGAGTGGAAAGTAACTTTAATAACGTGATAAGAAGATTTAGCTGGGAGTTCATTGTAGCTGAGATGCTAATACCTCTTCTTCAATGATGCCCAAAAAACACTTACAATCTGGTATTAATTTTCTTGGAAAGTCTATTCAAAGCTTATCAAACCCTGTTTATCAAGCAATTCCAAAGTTGAAATTTTTTCTCTTCTTTTTATGAAAGCCTTGAATTTCAATCCGTTTTGACTTTTTTTCAATTGGCTCCAAGATAGTAGAGTCCTATAGTCTCTACCTTCCTTTTTTTCTATACTGCGGACCGCA
Source organism: uncultured Candidatus Bathyarchaeia archaeon (assembly GCA_964346435.1). GTDB lineage: Archaea > Thermoproteota > Bathyarchaeia > 40CM-2-53-6 > RBG-13-38-9 > JAOZGV01. The sequence goes on from CAYFUV010000203.1 coordinate 19,005, forward strand.
TTTTTTAAACATTCTGCATAAGTGTTAACCCTTCTTTTATCTCCATCGACATCTTTGAAAATTGCGAATATCGCTATCCAAATAACGAATTAAGTCTCCGTCAGCCATTCCCGTTGCAAGCCATAATGCGGCACCTTTACCATCAATCAAACCTTGGGGAAGGATATTCAGTCTCTGGGCAACATTATTTATTTGTGGATCAAGTTGGTGAACAACTTTCACTGCCAGATCGTAAAAGCCGAATTCTGCATATGCTTTGATTGTACGATGCTTGCGTATCAAGCTAACTTGATCGTGGAATAAAGGTATACTTTGATTAGCGGCAGAAATTATTTGTCTCATGAGTTTGTCATCGATGTGTCCATTGTTAGTTTTTGAGCCATCTATGATTATGATCTCATCCACAATCCCTTTTCCAATTAATGATCCCAATTCTACTAGTTCGTTTCTTAATACTTCAAATCTGTATCCCACAGAATCTTTTACATCTTTCATAAAAGTAGGGATAATTATTGAAATAACGAAAGGTTTTTTTGAACCAAACTCATCCATCGCATAAATAGAATTTTTTAGTTGTAAAACTTCATCTGATGTTGATAATCTTTTTTTTGTTGCCATCGCCTCAAGTGTTTTGTGGATTTTATCAGCAAAATCGCCAAATATGCTTGACATAAAATTCACCAAGAAATTCGAAGGCGAGAGCTTATCGTAATAATTTACGGTCAAAGACTTGTATATTATACTTTCCTAATGAGGGCCCGGGGCATGCAATTTTTCTACTTTCTTTTCAATAAATACTTCGGCTTCATCGAAATTCGTGACTACTGCATGGGCAACGCTCTTTAATTTTTCACTCCTAGGTCGAAATGCTATTGCGATGTCCGCCTCTGTAAATGCACAAGCATCCGAGTCACCGTCTCCTATGCAGACATTAATCCCGTTTATTTGAGCCTTCAATTTTCTAAGTAACCATAATTTACATACTGCAAATTCTTTACATTCAGGAATTTTAATGCAGTGTTTTTCAGTTAAAACTCTGCCGGTAATTACTCCATTCTTAAATTCTAGGATATTTCCGTAAGTCATTTTAATATCTAATTCTCTAGCCAATACTTCTGCTAAAAATTGGTACGAATCTGTTGCTATAGTTGTTAAAAAATCTCGTTTATTCAAGAAATTTACAAAATCCTTTGCTCCATGATTTAACGGTATTGAGCTGAATATCTTTATCATATCTTCTTTGTTCTTTCCAGCCAATAATTTGGCAATTTTTTCAGTTATGCTATAGGCTGGGAGTATTGTCGGTATTCTATCGATTTCTCTCAGTTCTTTGAGTAATCCAAATGATTCACAGAACACGTCAATTGATCTTTTAGTCAGAAGCGTCCCATCCATATCCAAAATGGCAGACCCGATCATGAAGATCAACTACTGATTCTTTTGATACGTTGTGATGGCTTTTTCATAAACAATTATGGAATTCTTAGCAGCCGAATCCCAAGAGAAAAGCCTTCTCACTCTTTCTATCCCCTTTCTACCCATTTGGCCCCTCTCCTTTTCGTTATTAAGAAGAAATGATATTGCACTTGCTAATTCTCTATATTTCCCTGGTTTTACTAGAATTCCTGTTCCCTTATTCTCAATTACTTCAGGTATCGCACAATGATCAAAGGCTACCGCAGGCCTGCCACAAGCTTGCGCCTCAGCCGGGGTCAAACCAAAACCTTCCCAAAGACTTGGATAGCAGAATACATCACAGGCAGCATAGATTCTTGGTATGTCCTCATCTGGAACGTATCCAGTAAATATTAATTTATTTCTGATTCTTACATTCGGAATTAATTCACTTATTTTTATTGCCTCAAATCTATCGGAACCAGCTATCAGGAATTTTGCGTTAGGGACTTCCTTAAGAATATGGGGAATAGCTTTAATGAGAAAATGGATCCCTTTGTAGGGGGCAAGCCTCCCTACATATAAAACAAGTGGGGCGCTTCCTATTTCGTATCTATCCCGAATTATTCCACCATCAACCTTGGGATTAAACCTTTTAGTGTCTACTCCATTGTATATCGCATGAATCTTTTTCTCTGGGGTCCTATATGATTTAATCAATTCTTTTTTTAGATAATTGCTTACCGTTATTATTCGGTCTACTCCAAGTCTGAGAGCAAAGTATGTTCCGAATTTATGATCAATCATTTTGATTTTTTGTTTGGGATTATTCCATATTCTGATCGGAGCAAATCCATGATAGGTGAATATATGAGGCAAATCTTTCATAAAACGAACAAAATTTCCAACAAATATTCCAGGATGATATTGAGTATGAACCACATCATACTCCTGAATTTTGGATCCGCATTTTGTAGCAAATCCAAAATGGCGAGAAAATGGAATATTATCAAACAAGAAATCTATTTTTTTTACCTCAACACCCTCGATCTGTTCTTTAATTTCACGACTAAAAATTGTAACTTGGTGTCCCATTTTAAGAAATCTCTGGGCAAGTTCTCTTATGTGTACAACTTGACCTGATCCTTTATTCAGAGTTGACCTTATTATGGCAATTCTCAAAGTGTTTTTCTCCTTTTAAAAAAAATCGCGTGCTAAACTTTGGTTTATAATATATCTTTGCAATTCATATGAGATATTTGTGTGCACGCTAATTTTAGAAAAGATATTTTATAGCGCCCACTAAGTAAAAACAACCAAAAAATACTTAGTTAATGCTGTTCTCATTCGTGGAGCTCTTTTCTCGTTCGTACTTCCTCAATGAAGTCTTGTATCATTTCCTCAGCGGAGTATTTATGTCGCCAATTCCACTCTGCTTGTGCCCTGCTTTCGTCAAAAGCGCGTGGAAGCCCTTCTAAGGCTTGCATTTTCTCGGGATCTGGCTTGAACCCTATCTTCGCCTCGGGAATATGCTTCTTGACAATATCAATGAACTCTTGAACATTATTCAGGTTTATCCCGATGACATTATAACACATCGTTTGAATCTGCTCTTTCTGAGCGTCATGTAGCATTATTGTGGCTCTGGCTGCATCTTTATAATATAGAATAGCAATGCTTACTTCTGGCTCGAGCCACAAGTCATATGATTCTCCTTTAACAGCATGCTCAATTGACCAAGGGATACATTGTGCGCCTCCCAATGTTTTCACTCCCGGAGCGATCACACAAGAATATCTAATTGCTCTAAAATCAAGTCCGAACTTCTTGTTGTAGAATCTCCCAAGTAATTCGCCAAAAAGCTTTGTCACTCCATAAATGAGTCTCGGCCTCTGTAGTGTATAGTCGGTTGCCACGTCAGGGACTTCTGGGCAGGAAACTGCGGCTATTGAACTAGAAAATATCACTTTTTCAACTCCAAACAATCTAGCCGCATCTAGGATGTACGTGGTGCCATTGCAATTGACTTGATAGGCTGCCCAGGGATCCATTTCGCAGGGGAGCGAGAGCATCGCTCCCAAGTGGAAAATACTTTTTGGTCTATATTCTTTTACTACATTTAATACTGATGCCCAATTTGCCAGATTTCCCCGAACAAATTTGACTTTCTCTTTAATATCGGCCCACATCTTCTCTCGTGGAACAATGTCAAACAAGACTATCTCTTCGTTCCGATCCACGAGTTGTCTTGCGACTTCTCGGCCTAAGAGGCCGGTACCGCCTGTAATTAATATTGTCAAATCTCTCTTCTCCTTGGTTAGAAGTTAATAATCTATAGACAGTTGTGTGGATATTTAAAAGCTGGTGCGCCTAAAAATCTCCCATTTCGTGTTTTCTGTCTAAAGATTTAATCTTCATAGGCAACATTCTTTTGATGGGTAGATGGTAAGGACACCTTGACTCGCAATCGCCACATTCTATACATGTGGGAATCTTGGCTTTTGCCTCTTGAAACAGCTTTTCGAATCTAGGCGACCAACCCACCCTTTTCAGGAAAGTCTCAGAAGTTAACACAAAGGATATGTTTATCTCTTGTGGACAAGGTTGGCAGTAGTCACAGGTACGACAGAACTGACTTCCGAGTTCTGCCCTGTCATTTTCTATAAGATTCATCTCTTCAGTACAGAGGGTATACGGATCTGAGTCTATCGTAATATTTTCCTCCACCTCGGATACATTCATCATACCGGGAATGACAATGTCGACATTCTTGTTCTTCAGGATAAACTTAAGCGCCACATTTGCGTTACTTAAAGCGCCTCCACCAAGAGGCTTCATTATTACTGTACCCACGTTCATTTTGTGGCATAGGTCTAACAACTCCTCGGTTTCCAGAGTTGTGAGATAATTGAAGGGTATCTGAATGGTTTCGAAGATATCCTCCTTTACAATCTCAGTTAAAAACTTTGGATTATGACTCGTTACTCCTAAATGTAGTATCTTTCCCTTGTCACGTGCCTTATAGAGAGCCTCAAGCGCCCCATTAGGCGCGATGACCTTTTTCCATACCTCAATTGAAGAGATGTTATGTAGTTGATAGACATCGATCCAATCCGTTCTAAGATTTTTTAAACTCGTCTCTAGGTCCTCAAGTACCTCATTTTTTTGTCGAAAAAGAGACTTGGTTGCTATGCATACTTGGTCTCTCACATCTTCCAGAGCCTTGCCAATCCTCTCCTCACTCACGGTATAAACCCTCGCTGTGTCAAAGTAATTTATGCCCAGATCATAACAACGACGAACGACTTTAATGGCTTCTTCCTCAGTAACTCTTTGGATTGGTATGCCTCCAAAGCCAATGACCTTCACACTTAGGCCTGTTCTACCAAGAATTTTCACCCGCATCTTTCTTCCTCTTAGGGATCGTCCTCTTACCTAGATTAATGTAAAAACAAATTGTATAAAAGGACTTAAGAATGAATGTGGTATAAGTGTGCGCCTCAAACAAGAACCCAAAAAACAAATTAAAAAGTTGGTTGTTTTTCTAATACAGGTAAGTATGTTTTTTTAAGACAAGGATCCGACTCTTGAGATCCACCAAGCTACTGGATCTCCGTTTCTATCAGTATCATTTTTGTTAAAACAGTTATTGAATCTCTAAGTCCTAGGCTAAAATAATATCGTCTTGAAGTCGCAATTTAATAGAATATGCTAAAATTTAGATATACCTAAAGAGAATAAGTCAAAAGTAGGTTAAAATTGTCAAAAAGAAATGGTAGAATAAGGTTCACAAAAGAAAGTTTTGAAACTATGCACTTTTACAATCCTCTAAAACTCTTTAGAATGGACACTCGACACATCGAAGTTAGAATAGATCCTTTAACAAGAAGGAAGTCCAGAGTCTGTGTTGAAAGATCGTATCGACCAAGACAAAATGGAGGCTATCCTAAAGAATTAAAAGAAATTCTAATGAATTCGGAGAAATATTGTATGTTTTGTCCTGAAAGAGTTGAATCTTCTACGCCAAGATTCTCCGAGGATATTATCAGTTCTGGAAGAGTGGAGTTTGAGGAATTTGTGCTTATCCCGAACTTATTTCCTTTTGGAAAATATCATGCAGTGGGAATCCTTTCAAGGGAACACTTCACAGATATTGCCAGAATCAAACCCAAGCATTTTGTAAATTGTTTCGATGGTTGCAATTATTTTTTCCAAAAAGTCAATGAGATTGATTCAAAATTTAATTATCCAATAATAAGTTTG
>CAYFUV010000204.1:0-8796 GCA_964346435.1 uncultured Candidatus Bathyarchaeia archaeon
GTTGGATTGGTAAAGCTTGAAGAAGGCCCTTCGCTTCTAGGAATAATTAGAGTTAAGAGAATTGAGGACATAAGAATTGGAATGGAACTGGCAGTCGATTTTGAAAACGTCCCTGAATCTTGGTTAGGCAAAACCAGATATTACTTCAAGCAACCCTAGCCAGCGCACCTACTGTTAATTCTACTCATGAATGCATTTTCAACTAATGTACGAATCATTACCCAATCCCGAAATTAACGATTGTTGTGGCGTATGTTATTAGAGTAGACTTGCGCTCAACAGAAATATTTTATATGTCTTTACCTATCTTAGTAAGAATAAAATTTGAAAAATCTATCTACGATGCAAATATTAATACTTCGAATGGAGCCTAACAAATGATAGTACCCGTGAAGAAAGTTTCACTCGTTACAATAACCGATAATGAGTCACTTATGCTGGAAGAAATTGGAAAGGTAGGAGCGATTCAATTCAGAAAACTGGACGAAGCCGAATTCATTGGTTTCGAAGATATCGTTGTTGAAGAAAAAAGAGTGTATGAGAGCTTACTTGAAAGATATAGAATATTATACGGAAAACTTGGAATCGCAAAAATTCTTTCTCCTGAAGAACAAAAAAACATAATTAAAGAACAGGCTACAGTAGAAGAGTTAACCAAAGAGATTGAAGTATTCGAGAAAAGAGCGGCTGACATTGAAGGTGGACTGAAGGAAGGAAGGGATTGGTTAGAAGAACTCAATAAAGCCGAGCCAGTTTTACTTACTCTGAAAAACCAGGGAATTGATCCTAAAGATCTCGGCGAGTTTAAACATATTTTTTCTAGAGCTGGCAATATGAGCATAAAATTTCTACCAAGGCTAGAGAGAATATTAGGCGGCCGCAAGGATGTCACCTATAAAGCCTCAAATATCTCCGAGACCGAGGCATTTCTCCATGTTAGTGGGCTGGTTGAAGTTAAACCTTGGATCGATAAAGCTCTCTCGGCTATTAGCTTCAATGAATTTGAACTTCCAGAAAAAGTACCTGGGAAAGTGGATCAAGCGATTAGATGGACAAAAGAAGAAAGCAGGAATGTTGGAAAAAAGATTCAAGAACTCGAGAGAAACTGGGATGATCTTAGACAAGATTTCTCCAAAAAATCTGGGATATTGGAAGCGAAAATTAACTACTCATTATCGCTTTCTTCTGCGAAATCGAACTCACTCAGAAGTAAGATGATGAGTGCTTTCCAAGGTTGGGTCCCGGTGGATAAAGTATCAGACCTAGACGCATATTTAGAAGATGTTAGGCAAAAGACTCACGGTCAGCTAATGGTTTGGTACGATGATCCGTCTCCTGACGAAGAGGTACCTACAATTATGAAGAACCCTAAGTTGTTTAGGGCTTACGAAGTTCTTACAAGACAGTATGGTTATCCAGACTCAAGAGAGCTGGATCCTACACCAATATCGACCTTTCTTTGGGTGATAATGTTTGGAATAATGTTCCCGGACTATGGACAAGGACTAGTTATAATAGGCCTAGGCATTCTTTTTGCATTTATAATGAAAAAGGAAATGATGGGCATGAACTTCGTGAAGATAGGGCAATTAATGATAGGGTTAGGCATATCTGCTATATTCTTCGGTTTGTTAACAGGATCGTTCTTCCTAATTGAAGTTGATCCCTTATGGCCGGGTTTGACAAATCCCTGGATATTGTATTCTAACAATGTACTATGGATAATCAAGTTGGCAATATTCTTCGGAATTACTCAGATAATACTTGGCATCGTTATCAGCATATACAATCATATAAAAGTTGGCGAATATCATGATGCGCTTTTGGGAGAACATGGAGTCGCTGGCCTTGTGACATTCATCGGCATAGTTCTTTTAGCCTTTCTATTCCTAGGCATAAATATCGCTCCAGGGATTAGTTTCCCGGAACTGGGAATGGGAGTCTTTAAACATTGGGCAATTATTATTCTCATAGCAGGGATATTGACTATTTTTATCAAACCGGTTATTGCAGGGGAAGGATTAACTATGGGATTCGGCGTGCTACTCGAAACATCGATCTCCTTCTTCGCTAATATGCTGTCATATTCAAGAATTGCGGGATTTGCAATCGCTCATGCAGCCCTCGCCTTGGTTGTTGCTGAGTTACTGCACGCAAATCCGGCATTGGGCATAGGACTTGGTCTAATATTCCTCAATTTTTTTGCTCTGAGTATCGAACTCTTAGTTAGCATGATCCAGGCGCTTAGGCTTCTCTATTACGAATTTTCAACAAAATTCTTTAAGGGTACGGGGAGCCCCTACGCACCTTTCAGGTTGTGAAGCGATATTGACTTATTTATTTTGGAAAGTAGAGCATAAACTTTAAAAAGGTGAACCTTTTAAAAAATAGAGGTCTTGAAGTCAAAATGAACACAAAGAGGTTATCCATCCTAATAGCAATTTCATTCATGGTTTCTTTAACCTTCATAGTTGGCGCCTTTGCTGCAGAAGAAGATGCTGAAGAAACCACCCCACAGAGTAACAAATTCTTGGCAATGGCGATTGCAGTAAGTATTCCATCTATCGGTGCTGGATATGCTGTGGCTCATACAGGGTCTGCAGCTACCGCAAGCATCACTGAGAAGCCTGAGCTTTTCGGGCGAACCATAGTTTACGTCGGAATGGCTGAAGGAATAGCAATATATGGCCTTCTTATAAGCTTCTTGATATGGATCTCCTGATAAAAGTATGAACGCCAATTTCCAATTTAATGGACTGTGGACTATGCCAGACAAGAAGCGAGTGTATAAGAATATTAATATCAGATTTTTTATCCTTTATTTTTCTATCCTTTTAACACTTCAGGCCATAGGCATTCTCTTTTTTATAAAATACCCGACAATCACAAGTGCCCTCATAGTTGGCGTAAGCTTAGGATTGTTTCTTCCAATAGCATTAGGATATTTACTGATTTCTATATTCAAGATTCGATATAAGCAAGAAATGGGTTAATCTCCATTCATCCTTTGTTAATAAGGTTATCTCCAGGCATTATATTGTGCTGTGTGGCCAAAGCTATGAATGTTAAATCTCTACATTCAAACTCACATAATAAGAGATAGTAGATTACATATGTAAAATCTAAACTTACTGTAATTTTTTGACGAATAGCTTTATTTCGAATAAGCCTCATTGCCTCAGTATGAGCCGCGATTTCGTCTTTATCCAGCAAGAGCTTGACAATTTCGCTGTATGGTCTGAGATGGATTAAAATGTCGTGTGGGCTTTCCGTATTAATCGCACTTTTCAAGGTTTTTAGCGAAAGCTTAAGAGGATAAGGTATGAGTAAGGACTCAACAAGTATTCTGTCATATCCGTAGACGCTCGCAGCGATACTAGTGAAGCAATTCGCAATATCTACTTCTGATCTAATTAATTTGTCTACATTTTTCCTATCTTCTTTTGGCAAGAATCTTAAGGCTTGGAAGAGCGCATCGTAATATATTTTCTTAAGGTGAAACTCAATGGGTAAAAAACTATCGTATTTTCGGTACCATTTAATACTGTTGATTGCGTCTCTATAGGGTGTTTTCTTAAGGCTAACAATGAATTCTTCTGCGTCATCAGTCTCAATCATGGACTCGATCTCTATAGTAGAGAAATCTTGAATAGGAAATAAAGCATATTCCGAAGGCTGGATAGGGGCTCTGGATATTTTACCTCTAAAAATTCTGGATATGTTCTGGACCTCAAATCTACCGTAATATTTCAATAAAAATTCTTTTATGCTATCTGGGGCTGCTTTTAATAGATATTCACATCTATTCATGAGCATTATCTTAAGAATTTTCTCGAGCGTGAAGGCATTGACCTCTTCTTGTTCACGAAGGTATTTCCCATAGTCGGTAGGAGTTAAAATATCCACGATTTCCTGAAAATTCTTTGCGGTAGCGAGGCTATTTATGATCTGAGGGGTTAGTAAATGCGTTATTAAACCGTGACATCTAGTAACCAAATAAGTGAGCAAATCACAATCTCCTTCTGACAATAAGCGTTCTTACTATTTTCGTCCTAATGATTTCTTCCAGCAGATCTTCATCAATTCTATCTTCAATGAATTTTATTACTCGATAGTAATCAGGAATTACTATCTTTTCTAAAGCGTTTACTTTTCGATTGGTTGTTTCTAGGTCTTCAGATATCTTTTCGATACGGGCCTCTAACTCTGTGACTCTTAATAAATCCTCGAGTAATTTCTCAAATTCATGAGCCGCTAATCTAATTATCGCGCTAAACTTATTCTTTAATACTGGTCTATCGACGATTTTTAAAGATGGAACTAATACTCCCATAACGCTCTTTGGTAATACTTCAATGCTTAGCATTTTCTCTGAAGAAGATCTGTAGGACTCTATTTCCCCTGATCCTAGTGAAGCGTAAGCTCTTAGAAGGATTTGGAGGACATTTTCAAAATTCTTTTCCAACTCGCTTCTTTGAGTGCCCAGAGCGTCGAGGGACGACTTTAACTCTCTTCCCAATTCATCCCTTTTCATCTCTAAAAGCTTGTAACCTTCTTCTATGAACCTTACTCTTCTTTTCAGTTCTAACAAGAAACCTCTTGTGGGTTTTGTACCGGCACCGAGTACAGCCGCCATCGATCAGTTCACCGAAGCCAGCAAGCGCTAAGTTTGCTCGCTTTTTGGAAGATATTTTTTAATATAATCCTCTCTGATTCTGATTAGGTCATCTTCTGGCAGCAAAGAAAGCAAATCCCAAGCAATTTCCAGAGTCCTTTCAAGCGATCTATTCTCGTAGACTCCTTGAGTTACAAATCTCTTTTCAAATTCTTCGGCAAATTGTAAATAATTGCGCTCTCGATCACTAAGACCAACTTCGCCGATTATTCTTACTAATCCTCTAGCCTTTACGCCCTCCGCATAAGACATGTATAGTTGGTTAGAAACTTCAGGATGATCCTCTCTCGTTTTTCCAGAGCCAATACCATCTTTCATTAGTCTTGAGAGAGAAGGTAGAACATTGATTGGCGGATAGACTCCTCTGAGATAAAGGTCACGATCAAAAATGAGCTGACCTTCAGTAATATATCCACTTAAATCTGGTATTGGGTGTGTTATATCTCCTCCAGGCATCGTTAGAATTGGCATCAAAGTAACAGATCCTTTTTGGCCCTTGATCCTACCGGCTCTTTCGTAAATTGTTGCAAGATCGGTATATAGATATCCAGGGTAACCCTTTCTTGTTGGTACTTCTTCCTTAGCAACCGAAATTGAACGAAGAGCTTCTCCATAATTTGTCATGTCTGTCAATATTGTCAGAATGTGAATGCCTAGATCAAAAGCCAAGTATTCCGCTATCGTTTGCGCAATTCTAGGAGCAACAATTCTTTCTATGATTGGGTCGTCTGCCAAATTCAAAACCATGACACATCTTTCCAGAGCGCCAGTTCTTTCAAATTCTCTTCTGAAGAATTCGTATTCTTCGTTTTTAATGCCCATAGCACAAAATACAACGGCGAATTCCTCCTCTTTGCCTAGAACAGTTGCCTGCCTAGCTACTTGAGCAGCTGCAATATTATGCGGTAATCCCGCCTCAGAGAAAAACGGAAGTTTTTGACCTCTAACTAGCGAATTCATTGCATCTATGGTAGATATGCCAGTTTGGATAAATTCGCTTGGTGGGTCCCTCGCTGCTGGATTTATAACCGATCCAAAAATCTCTCTTCTTTCTGAGCCAATAGGATCTGGCATTTGATCAAGTGGTCTTAAGCTTCCGTTGAACACTCTCCCGATTAAATCATCTGAAAGTGGAATTTGTATGACTTCTCCAGTAAATCTGACAGATACACCAAGTTCTAATCCCTCTGTCATACCAAAGACTTGGACTATAGCTCTATCGCTATACGTATCGAGAACATTTCCGATCATTTCAGTACCGTCAGATAATTTTACTTCGACCAGCTCATTATAAGCAGCACCCCTAACACCTTCTACCACCAGAAGGGGGCCACGGATTTCGGTTGTGGTTCTATAAATTAGTCCGGCTTTTTCAGACACTTATTTTCATCTCCTATGAAGAGAGTTCATATTGTTTTGCCAATTCATTTACTTCTGAATTTGCTCCCTCTCTCACCTTTTCTACCCATTCAATACCTTTTCTTTCCTTTAGGCGCATTATTTCTACAATAGATGGCATTGATCTAATTTTATCCACAGGAACTCCGGCTCTAACCAGTGGTTCGGCCATTTCGTAGAATTCTATGATTAATTTTAGCATTTTTGCCTGTTTTTCAGGCTCGCAATATGTATCTACCTCATGAAATGCGCTCTGTACTAGAAAACCTTCTCTTATCATCTCAGAAATGAGAAGCACGAGACGTTGTTCATCAGGTAGAGCTTTCTCTCCAATAATCCTTGCAGTTTCCTCTATTTTTGAAGCCTCCTCAAGAAGAGACATGGCCCTATCTCTAAATTTCAGCCAATCAGGATCAAACTTGGACCAATAATCAGCCAAGAGGTCTGCATATCTACTAAAACTTTGAAGCCAATTTATCGCTGGAAAGTGTCTACGAAAAGCAAGATTCGTATCCAACGCCCATAAAGTCCCAACGAATCTGAGAGTAATAGATGTGACTGGCTCGCTAAAGTCTCCCCCAGGTGGTGAAACTGCGCCCATAATCGTAACAGATCCGGCTCTGCGAGGACCTCCTAGTGTCACTACCCTACCGCCTCGTTCATAGAATTCAGCTATTCTTTCGGCTAGATAGGCTGGGTAGCCTCTCTCAGCGGGTATTTCTTCAAGCCTTCCTGAAATGTCCCTGAGGGCTTCTGCCCATCTTGAAGTTGAGTCTGCCATTATCGCTACATCATATCCTTGGTCTCTAAAATACTCTCCAATAGTAACCCCCATGTATATACTGATCTCCCTAGCTGAAACAGGTAAATTGCTAACATTTGCTATGAATATCGATCTCTCTATAAGTTCTCTCCCAGTTCGCGGATCTTTGAGTGATGGAAAGTGAGTTATGACGTCTGCCATTTCGTTCCCTCTCTCGCCACATCCAATATAGATTATTATATTGGCCTCTGACCACTTTGCGAGTTGATGAAGTGTTACCGTTTTTCCGGTTCCAAAACCACCGGGAATAGCGGCCGCACCACCTTTGGCGACAGGGAAGAATGAATCAACTACTCTTTGCCCAGTCACTAGGGGCTCAGCTAAAGGCATTCTAGTTTTATATGGCCGAGGTATTCTGACTGGCCAAACTTGCATCATTGTTATTCCTTCCTTCTTTCCTTCAGGTGTCTTGACAGTAGCAACATCATCCATTATTGTATGGTCTCCCTTAGTTATGTCTACTATACTGCCTTCTATACGGGGAGGAACTAGAATTCTGTGCTCAATTACTGAGGTTTCTTGAACAGTCCCTATAATATCCCCTCCTACGACTTTATCTCCTTTTTTGACTTTGGGGACAAAATTCCATTTCTTCTTTCTATCTAAGGGGAGAATCTTGACGCCTCTCTTCATGAAAGGTCCGATCAGGTCCCAAATAGCCGTCTCTGAGAATTCTAACCCATCAAAAATTCCTCCGATTAGACCAGGTCCCAGCTCTGCAACGAGCGGCATTTTGGTACTGACTACTGGCTCACCGGGTCTTACCCCGCTTGTATCTTCATAGCATTGTATAGCAGTTTCTTTACCAGTTAGTCTGACCACTTCTCCTATTAACTCCAGTGAACCTATGTGCACAACGTCTCCGATTTTGGCATCACTCAATCCATCAGCAACAACGAGAGAACCATTGATCCTCTTGATTCTTCCTTTAACACTTGACATTTTTACATACCTTGCTATTCTTGTTCAAATAACATCTTGCTGATTTTCCCTCTGAGGGCACTACTTGATTTCAATAACCTACCTTCGAGGGTATTGAAGAATGTTTTACTTTTATTGGAATTATAGACAATTACGCCCCCAATACAATTCTGAGGTTCGTTCATAACTTTCAAATCCACTTCAAAGCCCAATTCTCTTTTTAATTTCTGCTTTATCCTGCCTAAATTTGAAGAGATGTAGGATAGATCGTTCTTGTTTGCAGTTATTAGTAACTTTTTTTCACCGATTTCGGAGGCCGCCTCTTTAATCAGCCCAAATAGAATTTCATCGTAATTAATTTTTTTATCTTTACGGCTAGCGATGCCAGCCAAATTTTCTTTCGCAGAATTGAATAGTTCTGAGAGAACTTCTTCTTTGGTTTTTATTGACATCCTTCTACCTTCGAGTTCTGCTGAGCCAATTATTCTTCTCCTCATAGTTGCAACTTCTGGCTTTATTATCTCCATTTGAATTTTATCCCCTCTACTTTTCGCTGAGCTGGTGATCTTCTTCGCCTCTTGTTCAGCATTCGAAAGAATGCTCTTGGATTCTTCCATGGCCCTGCGATGAATCTCTTTTTTCATGAAAGCTATGTTTTTACTCATTTTTCAACACCTCACTGAGTATGAGATCCATTGCTTTCTGTAATTTCTTAGGAGGCACTTTTCTAATTCTTGGCACTTCTTTTTTGCATTTATCTAATATCTTCTTTGCCTCTACCTTTACCTTTTTTTCCTCGTTTTCGAGATACTCTTGGACGTATTCCTTTTTGGTCGCTTGGTCTATGATCTTTTTAGCCTCTTTTTGTGCATAGGCAATTCTCTTTTCAGCTTCAATTTTTGCCTCTTCGATAATTTTTATCGATTTACGTTCCTCTTCAATCAATTCTTCTATGCTCATTTTTAGTCACGCATTTTAC
>CAYFUV010000205.1:0-21019 GCA_964346435.1 uncultured Candidatus Bathyarchaeia archaeon
CCTCTTGCATAGTAAACATTGTCTTCCATTCCTACTCTAACATGCATTCCAAGCATCATCGCTAGAGTCGTTAGGGGAACTTGGTGTACCCCTATGCCTATGATGTTGAACATGGTATCCGGAGGAGCAAAAGTAGTTTGATTGAACAGGTGCCATGGTGTTGGCTGTGTCGCACTTGGCATTCCAAGGACTAGGCATACCCAATATGGTGGCTTGATTAATTCTTTGTCAACCAGGTTCTGAATTAAATAGTAATTTCCATCGTTGAACGTCTCCATTTCTGGTTTGATATTATTGTCAAGCATCTCTTTTGCAAATTTTTCTGTATCCGTGTAAGTGTTCCTGAAAATAGACTCAACAAAAACGTCTTTGTCTCTGCCCGTAAGTGGAGGCTTTCGGGCTTTGTACTTTCCTCTTTGGACAAGGGTTCCTACGTTCAGACTACACATTTCAGGTTTTGCATAAACAGCTTGGAGCCTCTCCTCAAGTGGCATATTAGGCCCTCCACCGGTTGTATTGTTGATTATTATGTCAGGACAAAGCTCTCTAATCCTCTTGTTTATGTCGTGATAGATCTCTTTACCTCCTACTGGTTCAGAGTATCCTCTCTTTGGATCTCTTGCATGCACATGGACTATTGCAGCTCCAGCCTCGTAAGCTTCAAAAGTTGATTGTGCCTGTTCTTCTGGTGTCTCTGGAATGTTTGGATTTGCCTCTTTACCCTGCCATCCTCCAGTAATTGCACAACTTATAATCAGTGGTGGCATCTCAAATTTTTCATGAAGTCTCAAATACTCGCGGGGGTTTCCATAATCCCATGATAATTTGTATTGTTCACTCATTTTAAATCGCCTTGAATATCTATGTTAGGTATTTGAATATATTATTTGCGACTACTATGCAAATGAGAAAATCAAAAATTTTTTTTATATTTTTTCTCGCTGATTTTAATTACTTGAGTTTGAAGATTTAAATATAGAATTGAAATAGTTTTTGAATTTGATGCCCAGGTAGTATAGCCCGGCCTAGTATGCATTCGATACCTAGAATGTACGGCTGTCACCCGTACGACGCGGGTTCAAATCCCGCCCTGGGCGCCAAAATATAATTATGAATCTTAAACTTTTTACTTTTTAATGCCCCTTCTTTTGTACCTCTTTACAAATCTTCTTTTTTTGCTTAGAAGGCGTTTTAATCTAGTCACTAACTCATCGTAAACAATTGGCAACTCCCACCCTCTATGAGTATATGTAATTATTTCTTTAGGCATCTTTATCGCTACATCTACCTCGTATCTTCGCCTTTCCTTTCCTTTCACAGATTCTGATATCTTTACGATTGAACGAGCTTCCTCTATTTCAGGGTAACTTCTTCTGAGAACACTTACGACATTGAGGAACTTTGATTTTGCTACTTCCGCCTCGAATGGATCTTCTGGTAAACCAATTATATAGACCGGGATCTCCGGTTTTGGTCGAGGCTCAGCTACTAGTTCTGCAAAATCTCTTGTCGTTACTATGCCCTGGACCATGTCTAGGACGGTAATCAAGGCGTAGGTCTTTTTCATTTGAACCATTTTTCTCAATACATCGTATGCCTCATCTCTTGCTTGACATGAAAGTGGTCTTGTCTCCATTACGGCTTTGACCTGATGCCCAAGATTTCGTTGGCCTTCTAAACCAAAACTCTCGCTTCCAACTCTCTCTCTTGGTATTAGGCGAAATACTATTTGACTAGAAGTAATTATTCCGGTAACCTTCTTTTTTGGTGTCACTGGTAAATGATCAATTTTTTTCTCTACCATTATGTTTCTAGCCTTTGCAATGGTGTCGGTCTCATTGATTTTAATCAACTTGGCAGATGCCAAGGATTTTACAGGGAAGTTGAGAGAGCCCTTTTCTAACAAGAACTTAAGAATGCTATTGGATGTAAGTGCCCCCACGACTTCTTTCCCTTCTACTATTGGTAGGGCCCTTAGTCTATAATTAATAAGAATTCTGGCAGCATCACCAAGCTTAGTTGTTGGCGAAAGCTTTGTGGGATACCTGACGATTGGAGAGGTCTTTGTACTAGCGAGGTGGGAAACCTTCAGAATATCCCTAGTAGTAACCATGCCTATTCTGTCTTTATCGACTAGAAAAACCTCATAGGCATCATTCTCTTTAAGCGTGCCTACTATCTTTGAGATAGTGGAGTTAGAAGGAACTATTATAGGTGGGCTGTGAAGCTCTCTAACCTCAATTTCCTTCAGGGCTTCCATAATGAAGACAACCGCTGAACTAAAAATTATCCATTAAAGATATTGTTAAAAAAAGAAATAACTCTTTAGTATATATCGATTGAAAAAAAGTAACTTGGCGATTCCACCAAGCCTTTCTTTTTTACGTTCAATACTATGTAATTTTATAAAAAAAAGTAAAATTTTGTTGTTTTGCTTTTCAAAGTCTTTATAAGATTTTCATTAGCATACTCGCGTCAAGAAAACTCTTATTTAGAGTTCAATAGATAGGATAAAAGGTTTCGAGAATGAATAAGGCATGGTTTAGAGCAATCTTCTTGATGGCCTTGTTTTTAGCAATTTTTCTATTTAATGCTGTTGATCTCAAAGCCCATAAAGGTGGATATACATTCCAATCTTGGGCTCATTCCTCTCCAACAATCGATGGAAATATAGATGAGGGTGAATGGAAATTTGCAGCTACTGCAAGTTTCTACCTTGGCGAAGGGTATGCAGGGACTCTCTTTATAATGAACGACGCAGACGATCTCTATATTGCTGCGAAAGTTTCAGATGATGATTTTAGCAACACAGATGGATTTTATATAAACTTTGATAATGACAATAATGGAGTCTATCCTGAATCTGGTGATGATTATCTCTATGTTAAGCTTGGATCTTTAATTGATGGATACCTCACAGATGCTTCAGACACCGCATCAGATACATCTGGTGGCGGCACTCAGGACGGCTTAGGGGCTATGGCTAGTGACGCCTCCTTCAATTATTACGAATTCAAACACCCGATAGATTCAGCAGATGATCCCCATGATTTTAGTTTGGCATCTGGATCTACTGTAGGATTCAGAATTCGGTATTTTGATGGAGATGGTACAGGATACACCGTATATTGGCCAGGAGAAACGCCAGAAGAGTTTGGGGACATCGTAGTAGCTTCCCTCCCTCCTACATTAGCCGCATTTGCCTCAACGGTACCCGCCATTGATGGAAATATTGATACTTCATCTGAATGGGCCTCCGCTGCTACAACTCAAATTAATTTTGGCTGGACTTATTCTGGAACACTTTATGTGATGAATGATGAAGAAAATCTCTATATAGCAGCAAAGATCTCAGATGCCGATTTAACACAGGGTGATATCTTGGTGATCTTATTCGATAATGACAATAACGGCATAGGTTGGGAGAATGGAGAAGACCAACTTCAGTTGGTAGGCTCGGATGATTTTGGGGATGACTACTTCCAAGATTTATTTTTAAACGATGACGTTCTTGATGGAGGAACAAAGGATGGAGATGCAAAAGCTAGTAGTGATGGGAGCTTCAATTATTACGAATTCAAACACCCGATAGATTCGGCCGATGATTCACATGATATTAGTTTATCAGAAGGGTCGACTGTAGGAATAACTTTTCAATATATGGATGAGACGGTGAATTATTGGGGAGGTTGGCCATCGCCCAGCGCTCCATCTTGGGCAAAAGTAACCATAGTCTCTGGTTCTGATTTTTCAATAAACGCTGATCCAACCTCGATATCTATAGGACAAGGGACATCGGGATCATCAACTATCAATATCACTTCGATCCACAGCTTCAGTGAATCAGTTTCCTTATCATATTCATGGTTTGGAAATGCGCCTAGTCAGATCACCATAAACCTACCTGGACCAATTATTCCTCCGCCTGACGGGCATGCAATATCAGAACTTCAAGTCTCAGCGGGCGGTTCTGCTACTATTGGATCATTCAATTTAAGAGTTACAGGTTCAAGTGGAGATATTTCTCATTTTGTAGATGTTGGCCTTGAGATAACTGAAACAACAGCCTCAACACCAATACCAACCTTGCCGATACCTGATATTCCAATGCCAGAGTGTGTAATTGCGACCGCTGCATACGGCAGCGAAATATCTGAGGAGGTTCAGTTTCTTAGATCTTTCAGAGATAATAAGGTTACGAAAACAGCAGCTGGTAGTAACTTTATGAGAGCTTTCAATGCCTTTTATTATTCATTCAGCCCCTCAGTGGCCCAGTTCATCTCAGGAAGTTCAGCGTTGAGACTTATAACACGCATACTTATTTATCCATTGATAGGTTCCTTGTATCTATCGTCTTTAATTTACAATCCCCTTTCTTTTGCACCTGAACTGGCAGTGATAGCTTCAGGCTTCACTACAAGCCTTCTTCTTGGCGTAATATACCTATTTCCAATTACTACCATAATTCTTGTCATATTGAAGCGTAAAGGGCATTCAATTAAGGGATATAACACAGGATGGTTGGCTTTGACAGCTGTTTTAGCCTTGCTCGCGATAAGTATTGGTGAATTGGCTACCTTGGGAGATTTAATTATGATAGGCAGCTCGCTCTTTGTCGTATCTTCTTTGGGAATCTCTGGATTAGTGTTAGCGACCGAAGTTATTAAGCGCTTATGATTTTTTTATATAGATTTTCGCATGTGAGATATTATGCGCCCATTTGTTGATGAATCGAAATGCGTAGGTTGTGGATCATGTGTTGCGGCAAGCCCTGTGGAACCTAAGGTAATGGAGCTAAGACAAGTAGATGGCGATGAGAGTAAATCAGTGATAGTTCATCCAGAGAATTGCGATTTTGGAGGAGCATGCATTCGTGTTTGTCCTACTGGCGCCTTTGAACTCATCGAAGATTAATTCTCTGCAATATATTGAAGACGATTTAAATGGCACTCATTAGCAATAAACGTTTAAATTGAGAAGAATCACTAGATCGATTTAGCGTATGATGCTTAAATAATTCTGTAAAAGGGTCTGACAATTGAAGCCAGTTCCGTGGAGTTACGTTTCATACTGGAATTGCATTGGATGCGGTAAATGTTGTAGAGAATTTATTGTAAATATCAAATTTCAGGATTGGATGCAAATTACTAATCGATTCGGTTTCGGAATGGCCGTTCCAGGATTGAACGAGTTCTACTTGAAAAAAAACCCTGACGGTAGATGCGTCTTCCAATACAAACTTCCTGGATCTCATTGGCTATGCGAGATCCAACATATGAAGCCTAGGGTATGCATGCTATGGCCATTCATGATCAAAACGAAACCAAAGTTTGGTAGAGAAAAAGAGGCAAAGTATGCAATTAATGGAAAAACGTATTATGTGTATATTAATCCAGAATGTAATGGAATAATTTGGGGAAGCCCAAGCAATGAATTAATACAAAAGATAATGCCGGAATTCGTTCAATTAGCTGCTGGAACTGTTAAGAAACAACTCTATTCTACTTCTCATTCTCCATTTGTTACACAGGGGATAATTCAGATTTAACTTGGTTGTATGACGTACTCATCTTACAAGAAGTTGACAAAGCGTCGTGTCCGTGGGCTTTCCATCTCCTTCGCTCCTATTGCCTTTGCCACTAGCTCCGCAATATCCACAGTTTTCAATTGAGCCCGATTCTCTTGAATTGCATCCATGATGTTAAGTTTACAGGTTTGACAAGAAGATACTATGACTTCTGCCTTCACCTCATTTGCCTCTTTGAGTTTTCTAATTCCCATTTTCTTAGAGAGGTCTTGGAACGTTGTCTTCATGAGTCCGCCCGCACCACAACACTGTGTGAAATTCTTCGTATGGCTTAGCTCGGAGAATTTCATCCCAGGAATGCTCTCTAGGATCTTTCGAGGAGGCTCAAAAACCCCTTGATAACGTCCCAGCTCGCATGGATCGTGATATGTTACTCTTCTGGCTATTCTATTATTGAACTTGAGCTTATCATCATCGATCCCTTTTTCAATTACCTGTGTTATATGTAACACTTCTAATCCAAAGTCACCAATAATATCTGGATATTCTTCGACAAAAACCCTATAGCATCCTGGGCAAGATGTTATAATCGTCTTTGCTCCTGTACTCTTTATCGCTTTGATATTATGATTTGCAAATTTTTCTACATTATCGATTTGTCCGGCGGCAAGGAAAGGATTCCCGCAGCACCACTCTTCCTCTCCAAGCAAAGTCCACTTATATTCTAATTTATTCAGTATGGCCGCTGTAGCTGATGCGATACTCATCGCCCTTGAGGTTAGGATCGTGGAACAGCCGGTGAAGTATACAGCATCTGCCCTATCGCCAATGTTCACGAATTCCTTCATCGCCATATAATCGATCCAATCCGTTCTGGTATTCGGGGCATTATTGTAGATATTCTTGCTTTCTTTTATAGCATCGCTAATGGCTACTATCGGTTTAGGGACATATCCATCCTTATTCAATCGAGACCTTGCGGCCTTTATAGCATCTACTGTTCTTACTTTGGCTGGACATTTAAATTTGCAATAACCACAGAGATTGCATTCAAACATTCTGTCCATTATTAGGTTGTTAAATTTTAGCTCTTCGTCGATTAATCCTTTTATTAACTGCATTCTCCCTCTAGGACTTTCGGACTCCCATTTCATAAAATCATGAACTGGACAGAGGACAACGCAGTAGCCACATCTAATACATTTATGTACATCTACACTGTACTCTTTGACATCATAACGTTCTTGCAAACTCATGCTAAGAACTCCTTCAACGGGTAAGGTCCACCTTTACCCTTTCCTGGATTCAATATGAACCTTGGGTCGAAAAGCTTTTTGATCGATCTCATCCATTTGACAGCAGGTCCATGTTCAAGTTCAATGTAGGGCGCCTTCGTTATTCCAATTCCATGTTCAGCGGTTATGCTGCCTCCGAGTGGTAAAACAATGTCCTTATACAACATGTCCAGACCTCTCAAGTATGCGTTTCTCTCATCCTCAACTCGTTCGTCAAAAACGAAAGTGGGATGTAGGTTCCCATCGCCTATGTGGCCAAAATCTCCTAGATCAATCTTATCTTGTCCTATCTTCTTGGGGATCTCTTCGATCTTGGAGACCCCCTCTGAAAGTTTTGAAAGAGGAACGGCACAATCTTCAAGCATAACCGAAGGTCTTAAACGAGCCAACGAGGGTAGAGCAGCTTTCCTTGCGGATATGAATTTTTCACGATAATCTTTATCCAAAGTTTTTTCCGAATAAATCGGCCCCTCTTCTCTACAGATTTCGAAGGATTTATCGACAATCTTCGTCACATATTCCATCGTCCCACCTACATCGATCAGCATGAAATACCCTTCAGGAATGCCCTTTATGTCAGCGTAATCAAAAGATAGATTAGTCGTCTTAATGTCCATGAACTCCATCATTTCGGGAATGATTCCCGCTTTCCTGACTGAAGCTGCAGATTTGGCCAGTGATTCTATTGATTCGTATATGAAGATGGCAGTTGAATAATCCTGAGGGAGAGGCCATATCTTAAGTGCGATTTTAGTTACGACCCCCAAAGAACCCTCAGAGCCTACGAATAGCCTTGTTAAATCAAGACCTGAGACAGATTTTAGAGTCTTTGATCCCGTGTGTATGATTTCTCCTGAGGGTAAAACGACTTCCAACCAAAGCGTATAGTCTCTGGTTGAGCCGTATTTTAATGTCCTATTCCCCGCGGAGTTTGTATTCACCATCCCTCCTATTGTACATGCGGCTCCGCTAGATGGATCTGGTGGAAAGAAGAATTCATATTTCATCAATTCTTCATTCAAAATATCATAGATGACTCCTGGCTCAACAATCGCTAATTGATCCTCGATGTTTATAGAGATTATTCGATTCATCGCCGACATGTCTAAAAGAATTCCACCTATAATAGGAAGGGCGGCAGCAGTAGCCCCAGATCCTCCGCCCCGAGGGGTGACTGGTATTCTCTCATGGTTAGCTAACTTGAGGATTGAAGATACTTGCTCTGAATTCTGAGGTCTAACAACTATTTCTGGCATGTGACGATGAAGAGACGCATCTTGAGAATAACATATCAGGTCTTCTTTAGCGGCTGTGAAATTTTCTTCTCCGACAATCTTCTCTATATTATCTCGCATCTTTGAGTTAATCTTTCCAAAAGCGATTTTTTTCAATCTAAACTCACTTTCAGTCCTATTCCTTATATCAATTCTGAATTTGTATCAAAGTAAATGTTTATAGTATAAGAATATAATATTGACCAGAATACGTTACAAAATTTAAAATGAAATTTCATAAAATCTAATATTTACTTAAAGTTATGAATTCAAAATTTAGAGTGGGTGAGTAGAATGGTTAAAGTCAGGGAATATGATATGCCCGATGATCTTTATTATCATAAGAAACATATGTGGATGAGAATTGAGGACGGCAACGTCAGAATAGGAATCAATGATTTTGCCCAGAAGATGGCAGGAGACCTTGCATACGTTGACGTTCCACCCAAAGGTAGTAGCCTAAGCCAAGGCTTAGATTTCGGAACCATCGAATCTGGTAAATGGGTTGGAAAGTTGATTTCTCCCATAAGTGGCGAAGTTGTTGAAGAGAACGAAGAGATAATGGACGATCCTACACTTGCAAATAGAGATCCGTATGGTGAAGGATGGATCGCTATCATAAGCCCCTCGAAACTGGAAGAAGAATTAAAGAATCTGATACATGGCGATTCGATAGTCGATTGGATAAATAAAGAAGAAGTAGAGGCATTGAAGATAAAAGAGAGCAAACAGAAGTAGCGCGCGCTTAAATCCTCAGCGATATTTGCCCAATACTTTTAATATTTTGTTAATCATCAATCTTAAGCTGGGATGCGACGGTTTCAACAATATCCATTATTCTTATCTTGCTTCCTCTTTGTCTTGCAGATTCCCCTAGGGTTATCTTGCAATTTGGGCATGCAGACGTTAATATGGTAGCATCAGACCTTTCTGCTTGTTTTATCCTTATTCCCCCCATCTTCAACCTGACAGCATCATCTACAACTTGGAAGCTTCCGCCTCCACCACAACATCGTGTATCTCGCCCACTCTCGGGTAGCTCAACAAAATTTTGTGTCAGCACCTTTAGGATGGCTCTAGGTTCTTTCATAACTCCGCCAAGACGTGAGAGCTCGCATGGATCGTGATATGAAATTTTATCATCGCTTCTATTTAATTTAATCCTGCCCTTTAAGATGTATTCTTTTATCAACTCTGTTATATGATAAGTCTCAAAGCGAAGCTTTCTTTTCAGTATTTTAGGATATTCAATTTTAAAGTTTCTTAAACAGCCTGGGCAGTTAAATACGATCTTCTTCGCGCCCCTTCTTTCAACCTCTTCTACATTGTGTTCGGCCAACGCGCGCGTGCTGCCCTCGTCTCCGATTGCGGAGGATGGATTGCCACAACACCACTCATCATTACCTAATAAAGTCCAATCTTCACTTGCGAGATTTAGGATCTTAGCGATGGCCTGAGGAACGCGTCTAGCAATTCCTTTATATGAAGAAGCACACCCTACGAAATAGACTAGCTCAGCTTTTGCTTTGACGAATCCCTCATCCAATCTAGCATATCTAATCCAATCGGACCTACTGGAATGCTCTGAACCATATGGATTTCGATGAAACTTTATCGTATCAGAGAGTTCTTTCAAGGCTATTGGCGTGTATTTTACATCAAAGATCATTGATCGTAAAGTTTCCCATAAATCCCTAGTAGGTAAACCTAAGACGCAGGCCTCAGAGCATCTGCCACAGAGTGTACAGTGGTACGTAGCATCCCCAATACCCTTCATCTTCTCTTTAGGAATTGAGCGTGGACCAGTAAGGATCGTAAGCAAACCCCTATCTCGGTTAAAAAGGTATTTCAGCTGGACACATTTCCATACTGGTGTGGTAATAGGGTCATTCGTCTCATCAAAGACTGGGCATGAGTAGGAGCAGGCGCCATCACGCAAGCAAGCATCCATTGATATGGCCTTCAATATGTCAAACTTATCGGTATTCACTTTTACAGAATCTTTTGACATCTGTCTCAGACTCCTATGGTTGATCTTCTTATCCCGTAAAATACTCTTATTATGAGACCGGCTAACACATGTACTGCCTTACCATATGGCAAATATATGACGAATATCTGGATCGAGATGAAGTGAATTGTTATCATAAGTAGATAGTCTGCGAGGCCATAGGCAGCAAGAATACCTGTAACTCCTATAATAATGAGCAGACAAATGCCGATAAAGTCTCCCATTCCACCTATATATCTAGCAACACTTTTTCTGTTTACATATTGAGTTATCCATCTTATCAGTATCAGACTTCCCGTGACCATGAAGATAATTGAGATTAGAGCCTTGAAGAATCCATAAGTTACGAAGGAAGGAGTGGGAGACGCACCAAAGAACTTCAAGATGAAAGCTTGATGAACGGGTGTAAAAACAAGAAGTAAAAGGGTTAAATGGAATAAAAACCCATTAATGCGGAAAATAGGCTCATAGCGCAATGGTAGATATTTCTTTGGCAAATAATCCAAAGTCAAACCTTTTATCGCACCTACAAGCCTGTTCGATTTTGCTGTAAGATACGTCTTCAGAGGAAGGCCGGCACTGAACCACTTTGTTAATTGGAGGATCCATCCCACAAGGAATAAGACGATAGTAACTGGTGGAAGCGTCATTCTACTGAAATTGTAAATGTCAACTAAGTTCAAAACGAATCCTTCCTCGACTTAGGGTATACTTCTTATCTTCATTCGTTTTCCTTCGAAAACATGGACAGTACAGGCGAGACAGGGGTCGAATGACCTTACGACCTTCACAACGTCGATAGATGGATCATCTCCTCTAGCCCTAGAACCTTCTAGAGCATCTTCAATTGGTCCTTTTCGACCCAGATTATCCCTAGGGGAAGCATTCCAAGCCGTTGGGGTGATCACTTGATACCGCTCTATCCTCTTTCCCTTTATGCCGATCCAGTGACCTAGAGCACCACGTGCGGCCTCAGTCAAACCCATGCCAGTAGCACTCTCTGGCATATTGTATGGGATTGATACCTCCCTTTCCCCCTCGTTTACTAGTTCAAGAAGTCTATGTAGTTGTTCAACAACTTGAGTAGTGCAGAAAGCCAACTCGTAGGCCCTAGCATAGATCCTCTCAGTTGCATTTGGCCTTCTAGGTGGCTTCCACGTCCCTGCGTCAGTCTTTACTGCTCCACCGCTTTGAAGAGCTGTAGACCACATTCTAGCTAGAGGTCCTACTTCTACCACGTTACCATTCCATCGTGGAGATTTGCCCCAAGAATATTTTCCATCTTTTTCGAATCCAGTATACAATGGAGTAGGAGGTGCAGCCTTAGATGGACTACCATCTGAACCTTCACTGTACCATGAGTGAGTTATATGCTCATAGATCCTGGGTTCGATATCCTTCCTTAGGTCTGTAGCTACAAGATCCCCATCTAAGATGACTCCAGGTTTGTGCATTCTGTCAGCCGGATCGTACGAGAGATCATCGAAGACCCCATAGGACAATAGATTTGCTGGTCTGTCGCCGAAATTGATAGCCTCATCCTTAAACTCGCTATAGAAATCGTCAACGAATGGAATCATATAAGAGTCTATCCACTTCTTGGCCTTTAGAACCCTATATGAGAATTCTGTAATCCTCTTCGGATCAGGAGTCTCCGAGATCCCACCGGGGACGAAAGTTGACTGATGGGGAGTTTTGCCGCCAAAGACCGAGGAAGCCTCTCGGCATATCCTAGAGATTTCCATAGCTTTTGCGTATCCCTTGCCTTTTAAAGCCTCCATCTCCTCGTATCTACCAAAGGGAGGGCCATAATCGGGTCCTGCTAGAATCCAGAAATGAAGTATGTGATCATACATCCAGTTAGAGAGGTGAATAAGATTCCTTAGTACAATGACTAATGGCGGGGGTTTCAAATTGAAGGCATTTTCTAAGCTCTGGGAGGATGCTATACCATGATCAATATAACAAACCCCGCAGATCCTTGGAGTTATGAATAATGCATCTCTAGGATCTCTATTAACCAAAATATTTTCGAATCCCCTGAATAGTGTTCCTGAAATCCATGAATCTTTAACTACCTCTTCCTCGACTTCCGCTCTAACGCTTAAATGCCCTTCTATCCGAGTTACCGGATCTATGACGATCTCGACCATTTTATCATCCCCTTCTTCTAACCTTATTACGAACCACGTATGCTCCAGCCAATACCGCGCCTAAGGCAGCGCCGATCCCTACGGCATCTTTGATCGTAAGGGGCGGTGAGGTGTAAGGCTCGAAGAAAGGTAGCATCTCTTCAGGGAAACCAGGCTCGGTACATCCAATGCAGAAACATCCCGATATAGTACAGGCACTTAGGCCATTATTCCACTTCCTAGAGGGGCAGTCCCCATATGCTATCGGTCCCTTGCATCCTAATGAAAAAAGACACTTCTTACTTCCGTGGTTCTCGGCGAAAACTCCCAAGTCAAAAAAACCTCTTCTGGGACAGTCATCATGGATCTTCCTGCCAAAGAATTGCGTTGGTCGATTATACTGATCCAATTTTGGAAGCGGATAGAGCTTTGCGGCTGAGAGCAGAGCATTGGCGAGAGTACCCATCATCCAATCAGGATGAGGCGGGCAACCAGTTACATTTATCACTGGAAGCCCTAGCTTAGATTTGTATTCATTGCCAAGAAACTGTTGCACTCCTCTCACACCTGCAGGATTTGGATCAGCGGCGGGAATTCCACCGTGAGTCGCACAGTTTCCAATAGCAACAACCATAGCAGCCTCTTTAGATAACTTTTCAACCCAATCTTTAACTGTTACAGGACGACCATCAATTTCTCCCTGTGTGCAGAAGAATCCACCATCCCTTGTGGGTACTCCACCTTCCACCGCCAATATAAAATCTTTAGCCGGCTCCTCGATACTCCTTATTGCGGCATCTCCATAGTTCAACATTAGAGTCGTATGGTATAGGAGATCAATTTTGACCTCAGGAAGTGTTCCTTTAACAACTTCTAGTATGTCAGGGTATATTGAGTTCAGAAGTGAGATCGAACATCCAGAGTCGGTTGCACCTTGAATCCATATGAGGCCAAGGTCGCCTCTCTCTATCAGAGAAAACGCTTTCTTAATAAGAGGATTACTCGTTAAGGCCATCATGGAAGCAATGGCCGCGCCATAGGTGAAACCTTTTACAATAAAATTTCTACGATCTATTTGGTCATTCGCAACCAATCCTGACCACGCTAAGACACTTCGTTGAGCCTAATTAATAAATTTAATTCACGCCCTCTTGGTTAGCGCAAATCGTCATAAGCACGCATGGGATTTTCGACCATAATATTTTTATGAACTAGGCGAATAGCCTGATCCGAAAGCTTTAAGGAGACAAAGGTGCTTGGCGAATGGTGGATGAGTGGCGTTTTTTAGATTACGAATCTCTCAAACCGATGAGAACCCAAGCGATCTATCACGCAATTGGAAAAGCTGTTGATAAAGGCATAGCACCAAACACGATAATATTCTGTAAACCCGAGACTCCGCTGGTTTGTTTAGGCTACCATCAAGAACTTGATAAAGAGATCGACCTCGACTACTGTAGATCGAAGAAGCTTCCAATAGTAAGAAGAATATTGGGAGGAGGCGCTGTATATTTAGACAGCAATCAACTCTTTTACCAGGTGATAGCCCGCAAGTCAGATCCCAGGATTCCATTCAAGGTTGAGGATCTATTCCAAAGACTTTTATCTGCTCCAGTCAAGACATACAACGAACTTGGGATACCCGCTAGATATAGAGCTTTGAACGACATCGAGGTTCGTGGCCGAAAGATTAGCGGAACCGGTGCTGGCGAGATTGGCGAAGTAAGCATCTTAACAGGCAATATAATTTTTGACTTCGATTATGATGAAATGGCAAAGATACTTAAAGTCCCAAGTGAGAAGTTTAGAGATAAATTCTCGAACTCTCTTAGGGAAAGGATGACGACAATTAAGAAAGAGACTGGAAAGAACCTACGTGAGGCTATTATACGGGAGCTATTAAAGAAGAATTATGAGAAGGACTTGAAGATAGATCTTGTAAAAAGTGAATTATCAGAAGCTGAATTTTCACTGATCGATGAAGTAGAAGAAATGTACGGAAGCCGTGAGTGGCTTACTATGATACAGAGCAGTCATAGGGATCTAATTCGTAAGAGGAGTGTAAAGATATCTGGCAGGGCGAAGGTTGGCGAAGCTACCTATAAGGCTGGAGGGGGCCTAATACGGATATTAGTCGAAACATTGGATAAAAGAATAAAAAGCATCATGATCACAGGAGACTTTTGCTTTATCCCACAGCAATATCTCAAAGAGTTGGAGGCGAAACTCGTAGATGTCAATTTATCAAGAAGCGTCATCATTAATCGAATTAGTCAATTCTACAAGTCTTACAAAATACAGTCCCCTCTTTTAACGCCTGAAGAGATTACTGACACGATCGTGAAGGCTGGCGAATAATGAGTATAAAATACATAGGATTGTAGTGCGTTCATTCTAGTTCGTTTTTTTCTTAAAAAAGATTGTTAACGCTTATCGCTATTGAAAGAGACTTTATGAGAATGCATTAGAATATTGACGAAGTGCACGCTACTTTTAAAATCAATAAAAATATTCTTATCAGTATTCATTTTTATTGACTTGCTAAGGTGGAAACCGTAAATTGTTTAGTAAAATAACTCCGGAACTGATCAAGAATCTAGTAGAGATTGTAGGTGAAGAAAATGTTATACTCAAGGGGCCGGAAATTGACGATTTTTCCCATGATGAAACACCTACAAGCTTTGCGATTACCAAAAGACCAGATGTTATAGTTAAGCCAGGTAATGTCAAAGAAGTCGCTAAGGTGCTCAAGCTAGCAAACAAAAAAATCATTCCTATTACGCCAAGAGGAGCTGGAACCGGGCTTAGCGGAGGTGCAGTCCCAATTTACGGAGGAATCGTCCTTGGCTTAGAACGGCTGAACAAAATAATTGAGGTAGATGAAGATAATCTGATGATAACGGCGGAGGCTGGAGTCCCACTTGAAAAAATATATGAAGAGCTTGAAAAGACAGACCTCTTCTTTCCACCCAAACCTGGAAATGAGGATGCCCAAGTAGGAGGCGCCCTTGCAACAAATGCTGGGGGGATCAGAACAGTGAAATATGGAGTCATGAGAAACTTCGTTAAAGGTGCCGAGGCCGTCTTACCCACAGGCGAGATATTGCAATTAGGAGGAAAGTTATTAAAAAATAATACAGGATACGACCTGCTCCAACTATTGATGGGAAGCGAAGGAACACTTTGCGTATTCACAAAAGCAACAATAAGACTTCTACCCAAACCTAGAGAAATGATGATATTATTACTGGAATACCAGGATGTAAAAAGAGCTATAGCTACAGTTCCTAAACTACTCAAAACTGGTGAAATTCCTCTAGGATTGGAGTTTATTGAAAGGGAAGGTTTAACGCCCACTGAGAAAATGCTTGGCGAATCTTGGCCAGCTAAGGGCGAAGCCTTCTTGATGATCATAGTTGTAGGAAATGATCAAAATGAGTTGCACTCTGTATGCGAACAGATGGCCGCCATCGGAAAGAAAAACGGTGCGCTTAATGTTTTGCTTGCTGATAGTAAAAAGGAACAGGATCTCATAATGAGAATAAGAAGCAATTTGTACGATGGATTAAAACCAAATATGATAGACGTACTCGATATTGCAGTACCTCCAAGCATGATAGCCGACTTTGTTGAGAAGGCAAAAGAACTCTCATTAAAGAACAAGATTAGAATTCCAATTTTCGGACACGCCGGCGATGGAAATGTGCATGTACACATGATGATGGATGGAACCGGTGAGGATTGGAAGCAGAAGCATCGAGAGCTCAAGAAGGGACTCTTTGAAGCTGGAAAAAGCTTGGGAGGTGTCATAGTAGGCGAGCACGGCGTGGGTCTTCAAAAGATGGACTATGTAAATTACAGCCTTAGTGAGGAAGAAATTAGTCTTATGAAAGCTATAAAGAGAGTTTTTGACCCTAATAATATTCTCAATCCTGGTAAGATTTTGCTTGAGAATAAAAAAGAGAAGTGAAGTAAGCGCGGGCTACTTTCGTCCTCTCAAGAACAAGGCTGTTGCAAGTACCACGATCACCAATACTAGAATTATTAGAATTATCAGATAGGAATACTCAGTCAACATCTCTAATACTGAGAACGGGCCAACGACTGGAGGAGTTGTAGTCGTAGTTGTAGGCGTGGCGGTTTCATGGACAACAACGTTAACAATAGTTGATTTTGTTTTACCGCCTCCTGAAGCATAGATAGTAAAAGCGTATGTACCTGGTTGTGCAGTTTGAGTTGCTGTTACTTTCAATTTAGAAGTAAATTCGGGCTCTCCGTTAGATGGATCAAATGAAGTCTGAATGCCTGCTGGCACACCAGATACTGCCAACTCAACATTAGCTTCGAAATCTCCTTTTTTCGCTACAGTTATAATAAAGTCAGCTGATTGTGGTGGCGTTAAGGATTGTGATGGGGGTACTGATGATATCTCAAAGTCAGGCTCTATTGCGCTTTCTACAATAAGTGCTACTGTAATAGTCTTGGTTACACCTCCGCCTTCCCCCGTAATTGTTATGATATGTGTTCCAAGCGGAGTATTCTCTGATGTCTGAACTTTTAAATTAGATGAGAAAGTTGGGTCTCCAGATGTAGTTGATAGTGTAGGAGTGGCTCCTGCAGGAACCCCGTCTATACTTAGATCAACCGATTCAGCCGTCCCGCTCGTTAGCGCTGCAGTAATCGTGAATTCTGCATCCTGACCAGCTTTTATAGTATCGCTCGTTGGAGAAGCTGTCAAAGAATAATCGAACGCTGGAGCTGGGGCTGTAACAACAAAAGAGTAGCCAACCTTGTTGTTTCCGAGATCCGAATCGTTGTACTCAAAATTTGGATCAATCTCCCAAATTACTGTGTGCGTACCGACTGGGTATTTTTTGGGATCTGTATAAACCATTAAAGCTCCTGGTCCTGATACTGTTAAAGTGCCACCATCAACCAAAAACCCATCGACTTTACAGATAATATCAACATCATATGGACCTGGCGAAATAGTAGAAACAATTTTTAACCAGACACTATTTGTTACCGGATCCTCGCTCGTTGGATTTGGAGGAGAAATCGATGGATTAAAAACTTCCCAATTAACAGATTTCTTCGCAGGGGGACCTGTCACTTGGAATGTTTTCTGAGCAGAACCACTATCAGCACCCTTAGTAGCGTGAGCGCCGATTTTCCATACGCCACCACATGGAGGAGGAGGTAAAGTATACACATATCCATAATATCCAGGCGGACCTGTTGGAGTTGTTGGAAAACCCCCTACTGATCCTTCAGGTGGTGAGATACTTCCTGATACGGTAGCTCCAGACACCGCTACTCCGAGCTTCTCTACATAGACTCTAATAATTACATTTTCCCCTGGATTGTAGGTCGCTTTATTTAGTAGAATAGTAACATCCAGAGGCACGGCATTGGCTTCCAGCATAAACAATACTGGCATAGCGCTAATTGACGCAACAAGTAATAAGCATAGAATACGTTTACTCAACATTTTTTTCATCAATCTTTCATTCTATGACACATAATAAAAGGGTTTCCAGTCTATTCTGTGCTATTATGAATAAGAAAATTTGAGATATTGGAGAAGAGATTTAAGCCTAAACAGATAATTAGCATTTAAACATACTTACTTTTTGAAATATTATAGTAAGGTAGGCTATATGAAAAAGGATAAGCTTCTTTTGGGCATATGTGGCAGCCCGCGAATAGCCTCAACAGATTTTGTATTGAAAGCAGCTCTAAAACGAGCTGAAGAAAAACATCGGATTAAAACAAAATATTTCACAGTTGTAGGAAAGGATTTGAAATTTTGTATCCATTGTGACCATTGCGTGAGAACTAAGGAAGGCTGCGCCTTCAAGGACGACATGACTCAAGTATATCCGATAATGGAAGAAGCAGATGCATGGATCATTGGAACACCAGTCTATCAAGGAAATATCAGTGCACAGACTAAAGTGGTTCTCGATCGTTGTAGAGCCCTTACGGCCAAGAACAAGCACATATTTCGAAATAAAATTGGAGGAGCTATTGCGGTTGGTGGTGATCGAATAGGCGGTCAGGAACCCGCAATACAGACTATCATCGATTTCTATATGATAAATGAAATGATCCCGATCGGTGGAGGAGCATTTGGCGCCAATCTCGGTGGGACAATATGGTCTAAGGATAAGATGATTGAAGGAGCAAAAGCGGATTCAGAAGGATTAAAGAGTGTCAATAGGATGGTTGATCGCTTGGTAAACATGCTCCTGACCATTGAGGATTTGGGATGTGAATAGAAAATTGGTTATCAGAATCGCATGGGGGATAACTGGATCCGGGGATCTAATAAACGAAGTCATGGACGAATTAGAGAAGCTATACGATACAGGAAAAGTTGAGATAACGACATGCATCTCAAAGGCTGCAGAAATGGTTCTAAATTGGTATAAGCTCACTGAAAGAGTCAAGAAGATTTCAAAAAAATTCTTGGTAGAATATGACTCAAATAGCCCTTTCATTGCAGGACCTTTACAAATTGGCGAATACCATAGCTTTCTAATCGCACCTGCTACGGCGAATACAGTCGCGAAAATAGTCCACGGAATAGCTGATACCCTTATAACGAATGCACTGTCCCAAGCTCAAAAAGGCGGAATAAAAATAAATATTCTCCCAGTAGATCAGAAGCCAGGTGGGATAGTCACTCGTTTACCAACTGGAGAATATAAGAAACTCATTATGCGTGATATAGATATAGAAAATGTAAGGAAGTTGAGGGCTATGAAGGGAATAACTGTACTTAAAAAGCCAGAAGATATTAGAAAAATCTATATTGTATAATAAGGCTATTTGACGATCTTCTTTGCTATACTTTCAGCTTTTATGGCATCTTCAACTGTTACCGATGGCCCCCTTCCCTCAAGAATGCACTCAATAAAGTAAGAGTCTATCTGATAATGGCCCCAGACTTTTGTGCCTCGCTCTTTAAACTCCCACTCCTTTTTTGTACCCTCTTCATTTAATGATAAATAGTTATTCCACCTTGCTTTCAAGACCTTTGCATTATTTCCGAAGATCTCTAATCTGCTAGTTCCTTCTCCAGGCGCAACCGAGGCACTGTAATGCAGGGTTCCAACTGCTCCATCTGAAAGTTTTATGATGCCTACAGTGTTATACCCAATATAATTGTCGTTTTCTGGCAATGGAGCATAATTCGACATCCATTGTACATCCTCAATTTCTGAATCTAAAAGCCATTTAACAAGGTCAATAGACCATACCGATAGAGTGAAATCAGGATATCCGCCGCTTTTTTCTATACTCCAAGCCCATGAACCGGTTGGCCATTGTGCTGCCAGTTCTTTAGCAGGAATAAATTCACTAAAAGTTAATGCTATTGGCTTGCCTATAGTGCCTTTCATTATCAGCTCTTTTGCTTTAACGTAATTCGGTGTGAAACGGAAGTTAAGGTCTGGCATCAATACGACTCCTGCTTTATCCGCGGCTTCACCTAATCTCTCAGAATCTACTACGTTGGGTGTCAGAGGCATTTCACATAGCACATGCTTTCCTTTGGCCAAAGCCTCTGATACTATATCAAAGTGAAAAGGTGTGGGCACAGCAACGACTAAAGCCTCAATTTCAGGATTCTTTAATGCCTCTTTATAATCCAAATAATATTCTATATCGTACTTCTTCGATACTTCCATAGCTACTTTTTCTATTACATCTATTACTGCGACTAATTCTGCATTTGGAATCTTTCTAATCGCAGGTACATGGGCCTGTCTCCCTACAAATCCTAGTCCTAATACAGCCACTCCAACCTTCTTATTTACCATTAATCTCCCACTACAATTATCCAAAAACTGAGCTAGCACGTTAAGTGCGCATTTAAAATGTACACTCATTAACTATTAAGTGTGCTAAGCTTGTTTGATTCCCAACTCTTCTTCTATATCTTCCAATCTTCTAAGTTGAAAACTATCAATACTTTTATTCTTAGTAAAGACCTCATAAGCCCTGAGTCTCTTCTGTATCTCAACCACGCATGGTTTCGGTATCTCGGGCAACAGATTAAGTTGTTTTTTTGGATCGATTCCAGAATCGATTAAGAACTGCCTGTAGAATTCCTTATCCAAACACCATGCCTCTTGTCTTTTCCCAACCTGATGATATTTTTTGATCCAAATTCTTGCTGAATCGTGATTTGGGGATTCATCTATCTGTATCAAATCTCCATCATCTCTTCCAAATTCCAGCTTGAAATCCGGTATTATGAGGCCTTTTTGGTTAGCCATTTTTGAATAAAAGTCATACAATTTGAAGGAAGCTTCTTCTAACTTCTTCCATTCATCTTGAGTAACTAGCCCAATCTCTATCGATTTATCTTTTGTAATTGGAATATCATGTCCAACTTCTGCTTTTGTTGTTGGGGTTAGAATTACTTCTGGTAACTCTTCAGCAAGTTGCAATCCATTTGGTAGCTTAAAGCCATATAATTCTCTTTTTCCACCAGCGTATTCCCGATATATTGAACCATACAGATAGCTTCGAACAACCCACTCTATGTCTACTCTCTTTGCTTTTTTTACCAGTAACATAGTGATGTCTGGGATGTCGATGAAATGATTAGGGAATACTTTCTTCGTCTGTTTGAACCACCATTCGGAAAGTAGAGTTAATGACATTCCTTTTCCTTCAATCTCAGTAATAGAATTCGCGTCAAACGCAGAGATTCTGTTGCTAGCATTTATCAGCAATTTATCTCCTAAATCGTAGACTTCTCTCACTTT
>CAYFUV010000206.1:0-2724 GCA_964346435.1 uncultured Candidatus Bathyarchaeia archaeon
TGCTTTTCTTGACTCCTTTCTTAGTTGATGATGTTACAAGCACTTTAATTGGAGCCTCTCTTGGGGTAATGGCTTCATTGGCTTTTGCTTATGTGATATTTGTTGTTGGTATGAGGATTAACATACGAAGGTTCTTTTATTTCACAAGCATTTTGCTTGTGCTTTTAGCGGGTGGCTTAGCTGGTTATGGAGTACATGAACTGATAG
The DNA here is from genome assembly GCA_964346435.1 of uncultured Candidatus Bathyarchaeia archaeon. Taxonomy (GTDB): domain Archaea; phylum Thermoproteota; class Bathyarchaeia; order 40CM-2-53-6; family RBG-13-38-9; genus JAOZGV01. The sequence continues at coordinate 208 of CAYFUV010000206.1, forward strand.
AATATTCTGAAGATATTGGGATTGAGCTTGGCTGGTTAGATGAACACGCTTATGTCTTGGATATACCGAATGACAGCCCATTACATCATAAAGGCGCAGTAGGTTCTATATTTGCCGTGATGTTTGGGTATACTGTAGAGGCCGAATGGGCTAGATTGATAGTTCATTTTGCGTATCTGGTATTGGTACTGCCCCTTATAATCTGGATTTATCGAAAACCTACTTGCAGTGGAATAAATGCGTTGAAGAAATAAGATAACGCAGTGGATTGATCAAAGCTATAGTGCGTGCGAGCTCATAGCGTGCTTAACAACTCATTTGTGAGAATTTTGCCGAAGCATTAAGAAAAATTCATAACGGTGTTACATAATATTTTCTCTTACGTGAAGTGGAAAAACTTTGTCCAGAAATTTTCACCCTTATCGCAAATTAGATTATTTAGGATTTTTTGCCCTGTACCAATTATAAGGACACGAATAGAAATTGATCAATAGAATTCGAAAGAAGAAATAGCTCATGCTACGGATAATTATTCTAATTTCCCTTGCTTTGCTTTAAAATCAGAGTTGTAAGTCCTTTTCCCTTTTTCGTCAGTAACATAGGCAATGCCTTCAGGAAATGTAACTCCAGTCAATCGCCTCCATGCTTTGTTAAAATCATCTTCTCTGTCTTCAAACCAACAGAGGACATATCTATCAGACATTCCCTCCTCCGAAGAGATATAGTCAATATCACCCATAAGGGAGAAGAAATCCTTTATGCTTCCACTAAACTCGGCTTTTTCCTCCTTTCTAGTCACTATAAGCCTTTTGGCCTTAATTACAGCGAACGCTTTCGCTTCGGGCTTCTCAAACCTCTCTTTAAAGAATATTAAAACAGGTTTCTCCCAAACCAAATCCAAATTCCGATATACCTCCTTATTCAGAAGATAAACAATAACGCTCTATATTATTTTTCGCTTAATAGTGCGTGCGCTTATTCCATTTCAATAAGCGGCATGAATATATAACAGTGTTATAATATTTAAGTAGATGTGGAGGAAGCTCAAAGAATTCAATATAACTTTTTTTAGATCCTGTTTCCTTTTTCACATGGCTTCTTCCTCCACATCTTATATATGAAATATTTTGACGTGAGCAAAGAGGGACTTCTAACAACCATAGATCACATAACTTTTAATGGTTACGGGATACAATTGACGACTTTCACGGGATTGAAAACGTTTAGGTCAAAAAAGGACAATTCAGCGCGCGCGCTTTGGAATTCCTATCGATCAAGCATGGAAATTAATTGCTGGGTTGCTAGATTACATATGCCTCTCGTATATTTACTAGAAAAATAATTATTGAGCTTAAATATTCCTTTAAGAGATCATAGAAGGACTTGATTATGAAGCGAATTGCAATAGCAACGACGGGAGGAGATGCGCCTGGGATGAACGCAGCCATAAGAGCCATTGTTAGAACAGCTGCAACAAGAAATCTGAAAATTCTTGGATTTGAAAGAGGTTATGCTGGAATTCTAGAAAACAAATCAAGAGAATTGGGCGCAAGAAGCGTTGGTGGCATAATTCATCAAGGAGGGACTTTTCTAAAAACAACAAGAGCGGAGGAAATGAAGACTAAAGAAGGGATATCAAGGGCATCTAAGGTTATTAAAGAAAATGATTTAGATGGTCTAATAGTAATTGGAGGCGATGGATCTTTCAGAGCTGCCTACAAGCTTCACGAGGCAAGCAAAATACCTGTCATTGGTATACCCGCTACCATAGACAACGACTTAGCTGGTACCGAAACCACAATAGGCTTCGATACAGCCGTAAATACTGCAATAAATGCTATCGATAAGATAAGGGATACTGTAACCTCTTACGAAAGAGTTTTCGTAATAGAAGTTATGGGCCATCGAAGGGGCTTTATAGCATTAGAAGTAGGTATCGGAGCTGGGGCAGAGTTGATACTCATACCTGAAATAAAACAAAACATGGAAACGATATGTAGTAAACTTAAAGAGGGGTATCGGAAAGGCAAAGAATTAGGAATTATAGTTATAGCTGAGGGAGCTGGCGATTCTAATAAAGTCACTGAAACGATAAGAGAAAAAACTGGATTTGAAGTTAGACTAACTAGGCTAGGTTACATACAAAGAGGTGGCCCTCCTACCGCTCATAGTAGACTCCTAGCGTGCAAAATGGGTGCAGCGAGCATTGAATTTTTACTCGATGGCAAACAGAAAGCAATGACTGGAATTCAAGGCGATCGCATTGTTCCCATTGACTTAGAATATGCCTCTACGTTCGAAAAACCCATCGATAAGCAACTGTACAATCTTGCAAAAATACTAGCTACTTGAGCTCGAATTTAATGAGCAGCGCGCTCTAGGAATTCATTTTATAAGAAAAAGCAGGAACTAGCTAGGCCAAACGACGGATCAACGGTTGAAATATAATGGTGCGTGCTTTAGGCTTTGCGCCATCTTCGTATAGCGAGCGCAGATGCCGCGCCGATAAGGCTAACT
>CAYFUV010000207.1:0-1926 GCA_964346435.1 uncultured Candidatus Bathyarchaeia archaeon
GTATTACCTCTCACCAAAATTTACACGGGTGAAATGTTCAGGTTGGCACTATCATGTACATACAGACAAGTGGACATTATGCAAATTGATTAGCAGATGTGGGTTTGTGGCAGAAAAGATGGATCTTTATGATGGTTATATCTATGTCCTATGTCGGAAGACACAAGGGTGAGTGCAGCACCACACATTTGGGCAAAATGGAAATTAAACGATTCCATTTTGAACTTATTATCTTTCTTCATTTTTATCTGCAAGAAAAACCAATTTAATCCAGCTTTCTTTATATAGTGACAGGTCTTGCAGAAATTATTTAGTTCAGGTTCAACCTAACTCCAAGTTTGTAGTCGTATAAAATCGAGGGAAAAGGGTGGATTAATTTGGCTTCTATCATGATCAAGAATGGGTTTATAGTAACAATGGATGACTCCGATAGATTGGTGCCTGAAGGAGCAATCTACATAGAGGGATCAAAGATAATCGAAATAGGAAAGACCAGAGATCTCGATAAAACATATAATGCCGATAAAATAATCGATGCGTCAAATGGCGTTATAATGCCTGGATTCGTAAACTCACATGTCCATTTTTTATCTGTTCTTAGGCGAGGCGTTGAGGATGACTTACCCCTCGAACAGTGGCTTGGGTCACTGCCTTGGTTCACTCCCTCTCGAACAGTGGTTCCTCTGCATCAGTTGGCGAGTAAGAAGGAACTCGCTGCTGCTTACAGCCTAGTATGCCTTGAAATGATTAAAGCAGGGATAACCTGCTACTCAGCCGGGACAGGATTACTACATGAGAGGTATGAAAGTGGACTCAGGGGTTTTTGCGCTTTTCTAGTCATGGATGAAGTTGGAGATTATAAAAGTAGACTCCAATGTATTCGAAAAAACTACTCAGATCGGTTTCGTTTTGGACTCGGACCTTGGGCGCCATTGGTACCTGAGAACATACTATTGGAGGTAAAAGAAGTAGCTGAGAGACATAACCTCAAGATATACATGCATGTAGCTGAGTCTAGAAGAGAAATCCAGGAAATAAAAAGGAAATGCGGGTGTGATGGATCTATCGAATATCTCGATCGATTGGAATTATTAAGCCCAAAGTTGGTCGCAGCTCACTGTATTCATGTATCAGCAAGAGAAATTGATCTGATGCGGATGAAAGGAGCTGGGATAGCTCATTGTCCAACGAGTAACGCGAAGTTAGGGGATGGAATCGCCCCCTTAGTTGATTTCTTCAAAGCAAAAATCCCTCTCGGCTTGGGGAGTGATGGTCCTGCAACGAATAATTGTATTGATATGTTCCAAGAAATGAAGTTTGCATGTCTCCTTCAAAGAGCAGCTCATTGCGATCCGACAGTAATCAAAGCTAAAGATGTATTAGGGTTGGCAACGATTGGAGGAGCAAAATTGCTTGGAATGGATAATGAAATAGGCTCTATTGAGATTGGTAAAATAGCGGATATTATCATTGTTGATTTTCAGAAGCCTCACTTATACCCGAGAACTGATATTGTTTCACACCTTGTTTACTCCGCCAAAGCCTCTGATGTCAATACCTCCATTGTAGATGGCAAAGTGATTATGAGAAATCGGATAGTATTAACGATGGATGAGTCTACCGTGTTACATAAATCTCAAGAGATCTATGAGAGTATCTTATCTCGAAAAGTTAAGTAATAATTGTATTGCAATCCATACATTTTATGGATTGGTGTCCTGTGCTTTTTTGATATTTCATAACCATGATAAAGGATGTGCAGAGTTGTAAAATCTTTTTTATTGTTGTGTAATTACATATCTTTGCGATGACAATCTGGGATGAGATTTACAAGGAGTACAAAAGAGTAGGTAAAGCTTGGGCATCTCTGGGTGAAGAAATACATCCCCTCTTCAAGGAATTTCTAAAAAACTTTGACTTCAAACT
>CAYFUV010000208.1:0-3781 GCA_964346435.1 uncultured Candidatus Bathyarchaeia archaeon
TTTCCACTCTATCTTTGTGTTAGGCGTAATAGTTTTGATCGCTGGATTCATGTTTCAGTGGCTGCCAGAGTCAACCATCGCAGGAATGGAAAGACGATTAACAGATCCAAACATTTCCACAGAAAGAAAGAACGAGCTTGAAGGAGCACTTCTTTCCTGGGATATATGGAAGCTAACCACGTTCAATCCACTATCGATTACTCTCATTGTTGTTGGTGTTATATTCATACTATACGCTATTCTTGACGAAACATTCTCATTAGTTTCAAAATACATTGAAATCAAAGAAAAATAAGGAGAGCCCCCAACTTTCCCTTTTTTCTAAAAAACGTTCAATAATGCACTCATCTCAATGAGCAAACCTAACAACGTAATTAAAAGCCCAATAGCAGTAATCCAAATGTCTTCAGTTAAAAACTCGACAAAAGCCCACCATTCTGGAAATTTCTTTTTAAGATCCTCTTCAGACCTTTCTCTGACTGGTCTTTCATCTCGTATGCGTATGTGGCTAACCATCTCAAAGAATGCTTTCTTCAAGCTTCCATATTTTTTCCGAGCTCTGATTGCGAAAACAGCTTGACTGAGAAGAACTAAAAGAACTCCTAAAACTTGAAGTGTTAATCCAACTTGCTCAAATGACATACTCATGCGTCACTATTTGACTTTGAGGAACATAAAAGAATTTATTTACGCATTTAGGTAGCATTCGCCATTTTTGCTTTTTTCTACATTTTTTTGCTTTTCCAGAGAATATTGGGAATCTCCTTAGATTTTCGTGTGTATCTTTAATGAGGCCACCATAAACTGCTAGAACACATAAGGCTTATGTTCTATATCTATGTTCTATATAGTGAGGATTAGCAGTTATGAGTGAGGAATCGACAACCATCAAACTTATGAAAGCTACACGAAACGCTTTAAAGAGCATAGGCAAGAAGGGCGAAACATACGACGACATAGTTAATAGACTCCTGGACAGAGTGCTTAGACGGAAAAAGAAATGAATAGCGAAATTTGTGAATGCGGTCACCCTAAATCTGAACACGGGGAAATTGTCTGGATTAAATCGGAAAAGAAAGTCGGAAAGACATATCAAAAATGGGTTGGGAAAGGACAAGGAATGTGCATAAGTTGCTCTTGTTCAGAATTTAAGCGGGTTGCTTGATGGATTATGCGGAGTACATAGAATTGGTGTCCCTAGCCTTCGCAGTGGCCCTCACACTCATTATCTGTCTAGCTTTGCAGTGACGAGAGATTAAACATAGGATTTAGATGATTCCCTCTCGCTGGTTTCTTATATGATATATATACAAGCCTGACTTTTTTTACTACCACCCTTAGTTTAAATTAAATTATTAAAGCCTCAATTAGAGTTAATTCAGCGAGAGAAGGCTTTGTTAGAGTCTGGTTGGGAAACAGAACTTTTTTCAGTGGTTTGGGTAGGGTTAGCTGTATTAATTCTGCTAGTTTTGTTCATAGCTGTGCTATTTTGGATTGTAGGCAAATTTAGACTTAGGTTTTTTCTCGATTTTTTGGTTTTAGGCTGCTGGTATAAAGTAATTAATTAAAAGAAAATTATCGAGAGAAAAAAATCTATTTCCCTTTGAATAATTTTTCGAGACTAGACTTCAATCTAGGATCCTGATTAATCATTGGTAGAACAAGCTCCACAATATGCCTACTTTCCTTAAGAAAGAATGAAATGGCTTTGCCTCGTGTCAAACCCCATTCGCTACACATTTGATCAAGCCATTCGATAGTTTCATCATCAAGATAAATGCTAATGTTTGTGCCCAATATGTTCACCTCCTCTAATCGTTTTTTTCTTAGATTCTAAGCTGAATTTGTACCCCGTTTCGAGTTTTAGGTTCAGATTCGCCATGCAATCTAATAGATTTTTTCGTAGAATCTATTATATCTTGATCCTCTTAAAAGTCTTAGACATGCCAAAACCCAAAGCCCCAAAACAAGTTCGAGATTATTGGGCTCAGAAAAAACGTGAATACAGAGCTAAAAAACAGCTTCTAGAGGTGAAAGCGTAGAATTTCCACGTTTTTTTAAAAAACAAAGGAGAAAAAAAGAGATTGGCTAAAAGTAGTTTAAACAAAGATGTTAATAATGATTTCTGTGGGCATGCAAAGGCTTTTCCTAATGGAAAGAGGTGCTAAGATGCCACAAAGCGAACGATCCCAAATCATTAAGCAATTTCTGAGATGGATAGAAGCCAAAAGTAAGGACAAAGGAGCCACATTAAAAGAGTGCGTGAGGCATATCCAGGTAGAAATTACGGAGATGGGTGCAGAAGAGAAACGTTGTAAAAAGTATGTTAAAGATTGTGAAGAGGCTGGTTTGATCCGTCGAGAAGGCTTAAGATTTAAAATCACAGAAAAGGGCAAAGAATGGCTGGCGAGAAAAGGCACATGAATCCCTTATACACAGATGAAAATTGGTTACAGAAAGGTTTCATGAGTTTTCTCTATACAGATACATATACGCATACACAACTCAGGCTTTGCGGTTTTTAATGACTAATTGTCCTCTTTGCTTGTCTCAAAGAATCTGGAAAGATGGGTTAAGGAAAACTAGGTATGGCGGAGTGCAACGATGGTTATGTCGGGATTGTGGTTACCGTTTTAGCGAAAATTCTATTAGATCTTCGGGCTATGGTTCTACTTGTCAAATATGCGTCTCTGCGCAGAGTAAGGCGAAAAATTTGACCACAGTAGAGCCGCTTAGAGAAGGGCTTGCGGGAGCCACAAAGGACACCAAAGGCAAAATCGTAGAATTCATGTGGAAACTAAAAAGAGAAGGGTATGCGAAAACTACGATCTCAACATATGGTTACATACTAAAGCAATTGATGGAAACGGGGACAGATCTTAACGATCCAGAGGCAGTTAAAGACATTATTGCTATGCAAGACGAATGGACTAATGGAAGAAAAAACAATGTAGTAAAGGCCTACACTGCATTTCTAAAAAGACGAGGTTTAGTTTGGGAAAAGCCAAAATACAAGCCAGCATACAAGCTTCCTTTCATTCCGACTGAAAATGAAATCAACGACTTAATCGCTGGGTGTAGTCGTCAATTATCAGCATTTTTACAGTTACTAAAAGAAACTGCGATGAGACGAGGCGAAGCATTTCGACTTGAATGCACAGACATAGATCTGGTGAAAAATACAGTGAGAATTACGCCAGAAAAGAGAAGCAATCCTAGAATATTCAAAATATCAAACAAACTCGCCACAATGTTAGGAAATCTGATGAAGAATTCTAGGAGGATATTTGACTATTCTAATGCAAACACTCTTTCAAGAAGCTTCATAAGGCAAAGAAAAAGAATTGCTAAGAAATTAGGAAATCCCAGACTTGACCAAATCCACTTTCACACACTTCGCCATTGGAAAGCCACGATGGAATACCACAAAACAAAGGATATACTTCATGTCATGCAGCTTCTAGGACATAGAAAAATCGATAATACTCTGAAATATACTCAACTTGTTCATTTCAACGATGATGAATTCACTTCAAAAACTGCTCGAAATACAGAAGATGCCAGAAAATTATTGGAAGCCGGATTCGAGTATGTATGCACGACACCTGAAGAGATTATGCTCTTTAGGAAAAGAAAATAAATGACACATGATAAAAGTGTCACTAGTCTGGTCGTAGCGGTCATAGTCTAGTCTGGTTTAGGACATCAGCCTGCCACGTTGACGACCCGGGTTCAAATCCCGGTGACCGCACCAAACTGAAAATTAGGAGAATGGTGAGAA
>CAYFUV010000209.1:0-2651 GCA_964346435.1 uncultured Candidatus Bathyarchaeia archaeon
GCCTTGTTTTCGCATAGCAACGATTTCTATTAAGCCCATTTGTGTTTATCAACTTTAAAACGAATTTTACAGTCCCAATGATAATCCCTCGAATTGCGATCAAATTGCACAAAAGCCCAAATTGTCGAACAAGATAATGCGACACAGTATTGTAAAATTTTTTCCATTCAATACGTGGCCTTAGTGTTTGAGAAAAGTTCTCGACGCTTTATCTAATATGAGTATTGAAAAGCTCAATATTGCTTTAACTCAGCCTGTAATTTCTTAGTATATCGTGACCGTTAACATGAAAAGTATTATTGACAAAGGAACAGGCAGGAGTATAATAGAATTCGCGCTGGTTAAAGCGTTGTTTCCACAATAGATTAAGTTTTTCAATAATGCCGTGGAGGAATAAGCAGATGAAAAGATATGATGTAGGTCGTTTAGGACTTTGTATAGATTTGGCAGCTATATCTGTGGAAGATGCAAGTATAAGACTAATAGAACTGGCGGATAAAGCTATGTATTCATGCGACGAAGAAGTAGTTGTGCCCAATGATCTGATAATGAAAATGAAGGACTACTCCGAAGGTTTAGATAATGCGATTGATGAGTTATTATTCAAGGCCAATATTGAAAGCTAATAATCAAAATGCCCAGCGCATCACTTTAATTGACCACCAAACGCTCCGTTTGGCGTTCATCTATCTTATTAGTAAACTCGATACCTAGTTGTTTTAGCTGTTTTATCGCGGCTTTAGCTCTAGATTCTTTTTTCTGCAGTAGCTTGATAAGGGCAGCTTTACCAATTGGCGTCAATTTATATCCTCTAAATCTATTCCCTTTTATGTATCCACGCCTCTCGAATGAATTTAGCAAGTTTAAAAAATACTCACTAACAATATCAACCGAACCATTCAAAAGTTGATTAATTTCACCTTTATTTAGTGCTATACTTAACAAAATTTCCATTTCACTGTGTAATATCATAATCAATCTTGTCGGTATAGCGCTAAACCGACACCCCTTTTTCTACTCTATGTACATGTAGTGTACAACGCCATTAGACTAATGTATGTGACTTGAGTCTCAAAACAGTAATTTGTGCAAAGACTGAAATAGACGTAAGATCGGTAAGAAGGCAACTATCTTAAAATCATACAAATCCTTATCTGCATTCAATATTCAAATGTATCCCTCAAGACATGATGTCGTTTTAAAATGGGGCTAGAATGGTTTGATTATATTTAGAAGAAACCTAATTCGCGATTGCCTTAGAAGGTATTCAGGCATGGTATTGACAATGATTGTATATTGTGTCTAATATCTCTTCACTATGAAATCATAAGGAGGGTAGACATGTCAGGCGAAGAAAAGCAGAATGGTCCCAATATATGGCATAAAATGATTTTAGCTTCGCGTTTGGACGCGAATCTCTATGAAGATGTAGAGGCAGATACTAGGGCAAATGGGCAAGCTATAACTGTCGTTGTTTTAGCAAGTACAGCAACTGGCATTGGAACAGGAATAAGCGGTCTTGTCGCGAATGGAGCTATATGGTTACTGTGGGGGCTTATGATAGGTATCGTCACATCCATCGTCGGATGGCTTGTCTGGGCCTTCATCACCTACTGGATTGGAAAGACGATATTTAAGGGGCCACAGACAGAAGTAACATATGGACAGATGCTTCGCACGCTTGGTTTCGCCAACTCACCTGGCGTTTTCAGGATTTTATCATTTGTACCTTTCATTGGTGGGCTGATCGCCTTTGCCGCCTCTATTTGGGTTCTAATTGCGGGTATAATAGCCATAAGGCAAGCTTTGGATTTTTCAACATGGAGAGCTATTGGTACCGCTGCTGTCGGATGGATTGTTTACGTTCTATTAATATTCCTGATCTCAGGCCTATTTATTGGTACTGGGGCCTTTATGCAGACACCCATTTAGATTCTTATATATCGGTATTTTTTCTGGTTTGGCTAATTTTCTTAATTCAATTTGTAATTTGTGCACTGGAACACCTTTCGAAGGAAACTGGATTCTATTTTCCAATTATTTTATCACGACTGAGTACTCTGAAATTACATTAATGACCTATCTCATGTTTCTTCCCATGGTTATAACTGTGCCGGCCGGCATTGAATACGATATTCAAAAGCAATTAAAGAATAGGAAACGAAGACTAGGCAACAATGAAATGTCTCTAAAAAGAGTTGTAAGACATACAACCGACATTATTGCAATCGCATGGAGCATAGCGACTCTAATATTCTTCAATTTCTTTCACGATTATATAGCCTTTTATCACGATGGCATGAGAGAGCCGCTGATTACACCTGCGTTTACCAAATGGCTATGGATACATAATCCGATGCTTATTCTTCTCTTAATAAGGCATTCCATTTCTCTGGTTTTTCCAAGGTACGTGTTTAAAGAAAGTATTTTAATAGTCTTAGCTTTTTTAGGAGTGGCTTCTACCGTGACATTATTAAGCTTGTTCCCATTCGATTTCTCAATATTACCTAGCGAGAAAGTCGCAAGATGGATAGAGTTGGGTTTGAGAGTCGCGTTAATCTTGACAATTATAGTATATACTGTTGAGGCTTTAGTAAAAGTTTACAGGTCGCTTCGAGCGTGAGTAAAGGGCACTGAATGGAGAAGGTGGC
>CAYFUV010000210.1:0-4660 GCA_964346435.1 uncultured Candidatus Bathyarchaeia archaeon
CGAATCGAAGGTCACATTGGATGCGAATCATCCCCTGGCACGAAATGATTTGATCTTCGATATCCAGCTTCTTGAGATCACCTAACTTCAGTAGTTCACGTCACACCGTTACTATATTGAATTGACACCTGCTTGTTAACAGCTAGATGACTCGCAGCCCAGGAGGTGTGAGTTAGATTTCCGAAATTCAGAAGAGGAGGACATAGAGGAGAACATAATGGTAACAGTAACCGCAAAGGCAAAGGAAAAACTTAAAGAACTCTTAAAAGGGCGGACAAAGGACCCAAGAGAGGCCATAAGGATTATTTCTTCCCCTTCAAATCCAAAGCAGTTAGAGCTTGTTTTGTACAAGGAAAAAGAAGCTGATCACGTAGTGGAAAGCGACGAGGGTAGCAAGGTATTGCTTATAGGGCCTCTTGTAGTGCCGGTGCTAGAGGGAATGGTTATTGATTACCAGGAAACATCACAACGTGTAGGTTTCACTATATCGAAGCTTATTGCTAGTGCATGAGTCACGGAGCTGAGGTTAATATTTCAAGATAAACTCGAAACCGTATCCCTTTGTCCAAATCTATCGATTAACAAAAGAAATCTTGGCTTTATTCGGGCCTGCGAAAATTTAACGATATAGTTAGAACTTGCTCGATCTGGTTTTTCCTTTGACATATCTTTTTATCCTGCTAAAATGGGTTCAGTCGACAAAGTCAGACCATCCCTGAGGGTGGGGACCGGAATCCACGGGTCTTTGAATCTCATTGGTATTCTGAAGTGGCTGCAGCGTGATTTGCCCAGGGTCAAAGGCGGATTGGTAGAACCGCAGTAGTCAAAAAGCCATAAAAATCGGTGGGGGTTGAAGATAGCCGGGGTGCCGAAACGGATGGGTTACCCGGCTTTTTTATTGAGAGAGGAAGCTGAGATAAGACCAAGGAATTTTCCCCCCTTAGATTCATAGTCTTTTAGGGACCAACGGCTCAGGGATAACGTCGACATTGCTCGGAAATCCGAAGCACAGGTGGCATATCTTTCGATGTTCTTCACCGACAAACATATTCACGGATTCTTAACTACGGTGGAGAGTGGGTGCGGGTTCAGACAACCCGTGGATTCACACTGCTGGTGGAGCCTGACAGTGAGGAAATTGGGGAGTAGATGGGAGGGTTATACATGTTCTATCAGAACACGGATCGTGAATGGGAAAAATTTGGAGCGACTGACCCATACTTTGCCGTTCTTACGGATGATAAGTATCGGAGATCTGACCTTACACAAAAGAATAAGGCAGATTTTTTTAGGTCTGGTTATGATTACATTGATGATGTATTGAGTAGTATTAGGAAGTACATAGATGCTGAATTTACGCCCAAGAAAACTCTAGATTTTGGCTGTGGAGTGGGAAGGTTGCTTATTCCGCTTGCAGAGATTGCAGAGCATGTGATTGGAATTGATGTTTCTGAATCGATGTTAAATGAGGCAGAAAAGAACTGTGAATCTCGCTCGATTAAGAACGTTAGCTTTCTCAAATCAGACGATGACCTCTCATTGTTAAATTCTAATTATGACTTTATACATTCCTTTATCGTCTTTCCGCACATTCCCGTGAAAAGAGGTGAGCGCATTTTTAGAAATTTATTGAAGTACTTAGAAGATGGGGGTGTTTGTGTAATCCATTTCACATACGCCAAAACAAACGATGTCAAGAGGCTAATACCTTGGATAAAAGATTATATTCCATTAGCAAAGAATTTTATTAATTTAATCGAGGGAAGGCATTTCTTTGCTCCTGAAATGCAAATGAATTGTTACGATCTAAATAAGGTGTTCTCTTGGATTCAGCAAAACAAAATACGTGATTTCTATGCTGAGTACACAAATCATGGAGGAGAATTCTTAGGAATTCTTGTGTATTTTAAGAAACCAAAAGCGGCAGAATAAGGCGCTGCGGCTGAGCGCTGATACGCTGTGCTCTTAGGCGGCAGGTAAGCTTTGTCGTTAGGATTCTTAGTCTAATAGATAAGGGCGCCTCATTGTTTAGTTCAAGAAGGATTAACTACCCCGCCTTGATTGACTGCCCTATCGATTAGCGTTTGAAATATTGACTCTACCGAGACTCGGCGAATCTCCCTACTTCAGTTAGCAAAGGACGCACACCTCGGTGCGTAGTGCGTTATAGACGGAAGAAACTGGTTCAGTTTCTTAGGAGGAATCGCTCGATCTGCTTTTCCTTTGACATACCTTTTTGCTCTGCTAAAATGGGGAAGTCGACAAAGCCAAAATATCCGTGAGGGCCGGACGGAAAGTTCCTGAATTGATGATTCGGATCGGCAATAGCAATACTCGTATCAAAAATTTACCGCCTATTCTCTCGAATACGAGTACATACATAAACAAAAACACATTTTTATAGTTTCTTGGATGACGCTTTATGACAGTGTTAATAGGCTACGCCATGCGAAGTGGAAGTACACTTCTTCAACACATTTTAGGCTGCCATTCAATGCTTCGGACAGTTGGTGACGTAACGTCTTTTATACCCTTAATAAGAATCTTAGCAGGCTTAAAACCAAGCTATAATATCTGTGTTAAACCAATGGATTTGTTATACCTTCAAAAGAAAATAAACTTCTACAAATGTTTTGATAAGTTTCTATGGATTGCGAGAGACCCACGTGACAGCTATCTGTCAGCGATTGAATCAGGATACGCCTATCTTTTTTGGACTCACGGTAAAACTATATCTGGTATTGATATAGGGTTATTAAAAAGATGGAAGCTGATATACCAACATTATTTTGCGCAAAAGCAAATGTGGTATCTTGTAAAATACGAAGATTTGGTAGCCAATCCGCCCCTTACATTAAAACGAATTCTCAACTACTTGGAATTACCCTATGAAGGCCTCTTACCTTTCAAGAAGCCTCACTTGATCCACGGTGGTGATTATAAAATACGCACTTCATCAACTATATCCATACATTCGCTTTACAGACATAAGAGGGAATTGAAGCGAGGTCAGATTGAAGTTTTTAACAACCACTTATCCAATGAAATGAGAATTCTTGGATATTAGGAGATTATAGGTAAAATCATATATCATGATAACAGTGGCCGTATTCACTGATACTTTCAATGAAATTAATGGCGTAGCAACTATTTATCAAAATATATCAAAAATAGATAATGATACCATATGCTTCCATATTTATTACGGAGACCATTCAGATATCAAGACCGTTTACAAGCTTGATCTTTATTACCGTAAAGAGATGTTTTTCTACAAGGACCTTAATTTTTATATACCCACTAACAAGAATTTAAACATCTTTGACTTTTCAAGATATGATATCATCCATATGGCAACGCCCTCATTTGTCGGCCTATTTGGAAAAAGGATAGCAAAATTGTACCATAAACCCTTAGTGGGTTTTTATCATACTGACATGGTGAAGTATTTTTCCATGTATACTCCAAATTATTACGTGCCCTCACGAGTCGGAAAATATCTCGCATACTTGTTAGTTAGATATTTTTATTCAAATTGCGACATAATTATCTGCCAATCACAACAGATCAAAAATCATTTGGTTAATGATCTTAAATTTAAGAATGTCAATTTGTGGCCAACTGGGGTAAACCTTCGTATATTCTTTGCTTCTTCTGATACAGAAAAAAGGATGTTGCGCAAAAAATGGAAACTTCCGGAGGATTCATTTATTTGTTTGTATGTTGGAAGGATAAGCATTGAAAAGAATTTAGATATTTTGGGTAACATATCAGAAAGTGTAAACAAAGTATTGGTAGTTTTGGCTGGGAGAGGCCCATATTTAGATACGTTAAGGAAGAAGATATCTTTCATTTATTTAGGTGAATATAAACATGATAAATTAGGAGAAATATATAGATTAGCAGATTGCTTTGTATTTCCTTCAAAGACTGATACATTTGGCAATGTAATATTAGAAGCATTATCATCTGGCATACCCATAATTTGCGATAAAAAATATGTAAATTCTGAGATTATTATGCGGGAAACAATTGGTCTTTTATATGATAACTTTGAATCCCTAATTGATTCAATCGTTAGGCTCAAGAACGATTCGTTGTTGTATAGCAAATTGAGGAAAAATGCTATTTCTTATAGTTCAAATTTTTCTTGGGAAAGATCTGTCAGTGAGCTTAAGAACATATATTCGAAAATATTAGACAATAACTAGATTTTCAGCGATCTTAATGCGTCTAAGCAAATCAACCTCTGGAACAGGTTAAAATCGAGCAATGACTCGTCAAGAAGAACGAAGTCTCCGACACTGGAACCTCAGCGGGGCGACTCATCCTCAATGCAAGGCAGTATAAATCCACAAATATTGAGAGAGCTATGACCAAAATGTCGATAAAGACGAACTAATGGTCAAGTTTAGGACCCCGATAAGCTGATTAAGGAGAAAAAGGGGAAAGTAAATGTCTCAAGATGAAGTAGATACCCTGCCTTAACCGGCTATTCTATCGATTTGCGTTAGAATTCTTGACCAAATCCGAAATGAGTGAATCCCCCTATTTCAGTTAGCAAAGGACGCACACCTTGGTGCGGTGTGCGTTACACGTGGAAGAAACTGCCTCTCGCGTTGCATAAGGGCGGAGTGCAGCGTGGCCCTTGGGATATGAG
>CAYFUV010000211.1:0-16473 GCA_964346435.1 uncultured Candidatus Bathyarchaeia archaeon
GAAATGATTAAGCGAACCTACTTTCGAATACATATTAAGCGATTAAGCCCCTTCATAAACATAAATTGCATGTCCTTGAAACCCATCCTTCGCCTTAGGTCTCCACCCGTGTATCGAAAAATCATGACTAATTATCCTAGTTCCAGGTCGTATTTCATCTTCAAGCTTCGGTCTTAATTTCTCATTCGCCCAACTAGTCAGGTATAATGTTACTACCGTTGCTTTAGAAAGGTCTGCTTTGAATAAATCTTCATTAAATAGGGCAATCCTATTTTCCAATTTACATTTTTTGATGTTATCCGATGCCGTTTGGTATAAACTAGGATTTATCTCATATCCGACAGCACCTTTAGCCTCAAAATCTTTCACAGCAGCTATGAGAATGCGCCCATCACCACATCCAAGGTCATAGACAATATCATTCGGTACTATTTTGGCTAACTCTAACATTCTATATACGACTTCAGGTGAAGTGGAAACATAGGGAGCACAGCTCAAATAAAATCCTCCATTTAAGGGATTATTTCATGACGCGCTTGAATAAAAGTTTAAGCATTAAATAGTAGGTTCAAACTGAACAAATATTTTATTATTTGCGATTATATAACTCGTTTATAAAAGTTTGCGCAATTTTTCATTGGATACTTAGAAAAGGGATTAGGCCGCCTTGAGAAGTTTAATTAGATGCCCAAAATGCGCCTTTCAATTCGATATTAGTTATTCACGTACTTTCGCATGTGCAGGCTGCCCTTCAGCTCCACTAGGGAATTGTGGTTTAGTTAAGTGCCCAAAATGTAGTCATGAATTTTCTTCAGGCGATACGCAGAATAAATTCGCCCCCAACTCAAATGCTATCTGAACAACAGCGAGCAAGTTTAAAACTTTCAAAAAATGATTTCAGAATTAAGTTACATAGTCGTGCCTTAAAATTTATTATCAAACAAAAGAAAAATAGATTATATATCGGTATTTGGTTAGGGGGCATCTTTATGGAGAGTAGTGAAAGAGGGATATTTGATAAATTATCAGAAGATGAAACTTCTATTGAAATTTTAAAATTTTGTGAATTTGCAAGACCAACGAGACAGATCATTGACCACATCTATCACCTCGGGAAATTAGGTTCACAAAGAAACAAAGTAATGATAGAATCAGGTAGGCGATTAAGCGAGCTGGAGGGACTCAAAGCTATAGAGTATAGCAATAATTCTAAAAGTTGGACAACTACCAAGCTTGGAAAAAAGGTTCTTAGTAAATTTTTTACATAAGATGATTAGTCGTGCTTGCTGGTCAGTTTATATTTTAGCGCGCGCGCTAAAATATTTTGTTTAATGAAAGGAAATATTACAATGAATACTAGAACATATACTTCTGTTGATATGCGCAGACTAGAGCTTAATTCAGAATATCTTGGCATCTCTACTGAGAAGCTAATGGAGAACGCAGGAAAGGCGGTAGCTGATGAAATCGCGTCACGATTTGATTCTAATTCGAGCATAACAATTTTTGGTGGAACCGGCCGTAATGGCGGAGACGGGATGGTGGTTGCTAGACACTTAGCAGCTATGGATTATGATGTCACTTTCAATCTTATTGGTAGAGAGAATGAAATCAAGGATAGTTCAGTTCTAGCAAATTGGAAATCGATCAGATCAATGCAATTGGGCGTCAAAACAAACATTTTTTATGACTCCTCACTCATTGAGCCAAAAAAGGTCGATATTATCGTAGATGCTTTGCTCGGTACTGGAGTTAAAGGGAGACTACATCAACCTATATTGAGAGCAGTAGAATGCATCAATAATTCTGAAGGATTCAAGATATCGATTGACGTTCCAACTGGAATAGATACTGATTCAGGCGATATCTTGGGAAATGCTGTGAAAGCCGAATTGACAATAACTCTTCATGGTGTTAAAAGAGGACTAAAAAAGATCTCGGTCAAAGCTGGAGAGATCAAGGTTGTTAATATTGGTATCCCGAAGGAAGCCGATCTTTTTGCAGGTCCTGGGGACGTTTACAAAGTTGTAAAAGATAGGCCTTTAGAATCTCATAAAGGAGATTTTGGGCGTCTACTTATTATCGGAGGAAACGAAACTTATGTTGGCGCTCCCGCTTTAGCGGGAATGGCCGCTCTCAGAATGGGACTAGATTTAGCTTACATAGCTTCTCCTGAAAAAACTGCTTATGCGATATCGGCTATATCTCCAAACCTAATTACTATAAAGCTCAAAGGTGACCATCTCGCGATAAATAATCTGAATCAATTCAAGGTTTTGCTGGAAAAATGTACAGCGATAATTTTAGGACCTGGTCTGGGTTTACATAAAGACACTATGGAGGCGGTATCAAAAATTCTCAATATGCTGAACGATCTTAGGAAACCTGCGCTTCTAGATGCTGATGCGCTGAAAATATTTGGAATGAAGAGGCAAAAAATAGAATTTCCAATTATACTCACGCCCCATTTTGGTGAGTTTGAATCTCTTGCTGGAAAAAAACCATCCAAAGATCTGAAGTCAAGGACAAATGATGTTAAGAATTTAGCTAAACGATTAGGAGCAGTTGTGATACTTAAAGGAAATATTGATATAGTATCTGATGGCATCCATCAAAGAATCAATTATACAGGAAATCCTGGCATGACTGTGGGTGGGACAGGAGATGTCCTTTCTGGCATTATAGGATGTATTCTGGCCCAAGGTAATGATTGCTTCGATTCTTCAGTTGCAGGTGTCTTCATTAATGGCGCAGCTGGAGATTTTGCACTAAAAGAAAAGGGACATCATCTTGTTCCAACAGATTTGATTGAACAGATTCCGAGAGTGATGAAAGATCCAATAGATCACAAGTATGTGAAATTAAGTTGAATCAAGATGAAGTCAAGGTATACGTATACCTGATGAGGCAGGACGACCCTAAAAAATGTACTTCAGCAAAACTGGTTAAATTCAATCTTGCCTTGCCTATTCGTCGACTCTCACAAATCAAAAGACAAATGATAGTTCTGAATCCAAGCGCGAATACCATATTATCCAAGTTGGATTTGAAATTTGCACATCGTTACGGTTTGGTGGCTGTTGATTGCTCTTGGCAAAAAATTGGCGATATCTTCGATAAGAATTTCCGAGGCATAAATAGACGTTTACCTCTCTTCGTTGCTGCAAATCCTGTTAACTATGGGAAGATTGGCAAGTTAAGCTCTGCCGAAGCCTTATTCTCTGCGCTTTATATTTTGGGTTTTAAGAGCCAGGCGAAGCAAACCCTTTCCATTTTTAAATGGGGAAAGACTTTCATGACCCTGAACTATTCGCCTTTGGAAGAATATGGTTTAGCAGAAAATTATGAAGAGATCTCAAAGATTGAAAAAGAATTCTTTTAAAATTCCTGATTAAAAAACTGGAAAATTACTTTTCTATCCATTCGAATTTTCTATGTAAGGATTTTGAATAATAATTTCTCCAATCGAAACCTACCTTTTTGCCCCACCGGTAGATGACTCTAGGATCGATATAGCTCTTTAATGAGGTGTTTAGATTATATCCCTTTGTTTTCCTCATTATCCTTATTCTACTACGTAATTTTTCTATCGCTTCCTTACGTTTTGGAGTTATTTTTTTTGTTTTAAGTTCTTTGAGGCGGTTCTCCCTCTTCTCTAAAGTTTTCCTGAAGTTCTTAGGTAATGCTTTCTTGTGATTGAGGAGGATTGCGGCCTCAAGATTGGCCATTATCAATACTTCTTTCTTCTTCCAATCGGGGGAACATTTTGGAACCTTTGTTTCCGAAAGAAAATTCCCTACAGCGTCTGTTGCATAATATGTTCTGAAAACTTTGGCTGAAACGCCATTCACGGCTTCGGATAGAAATGCGTTAACATTTTCTGAACGTACACCGTTGAATATTGTTGATTTTGAAGACTTAATGAATTCATTAAGATTTTCGTAGACCTTTGGTGGCGCTTTAAGAGTGCCTGTAAACCTTATGCTATCCTTCCCAAGAAAGTTAAAATGGATGGCATTTCTATCCTGAAACTTGATATGTTCGGCCCTTAATGTAGTTGCTCCGATGGTATCAGCCTCGTCTTCTTCTTTCTCGTCACCTACCCTTAACTTCAATATGTCGATTAAGTAGCATACTGTTGCTATTTTTCTCCTCTTAAGATCATCGCTAGTTAAGTTTGAATCGATATGTGAACGAAGTTTTTCGATTTTTCTTCCGAGTTTATTAGCGAAATCGAATTTTTCCTTTTCTCGAACTTGTTTTAGTGGCGTATTCTCCGCCACCCACACATATTTTTCTTTTCCTCCAATGGGATCATCCCATTTCACTATCCACATAGAATCTGGTTGCCATACTATTTCCTTCCACTTACCGTTTGGTATAGGAGCGTCTGGTGATAGATTGAGAGTGATCTCGTCCCTTCTTATAGGACGCTTCCAACTGCCTCTGAGCGGGTGCTTTCCCCTTCCCATAAATATGGATGCTGGCTCAACCGTATAGTTTGCAACCTCAATCCTTTGGCCGTCAACGATAGCATATCCATATCTTTCCTTATTTCTTTCTCGGTTCCTTTTGCGTTTTTCAGCAAGCTTTTTTCTCTCTTCTCTACTCATCATCTCTTTCTTTGTTCTTTCATCATCGACCCATTGGATAATTTCAGAAAAATCAAATTCCTTTGGATCTGCACGCTCGTTAATCCCCAAAGCCTCTAAAAAATCCTTAAAGAAATTATTTTCGAATCTAGAATCTTCAACATAGGGAGTCCCTAACTTCCTTACCCATGAAACTGCCATATTTTCCTGTTTAGGATTGAGTTTAATGGTTTTCCCTTTGAATTTTATTCTAAATCCCTTGAACTCAACCTTTGGCAGCAGTACGCCATTGTGTCTAAGTGTTTTCATTGCACTCCCCAAATTCAATTTTAAAATCTTTTGATTTAGATATCGCACCTTCATTTTTTAAGAAATTTCTAATTTTTTTGTCTTACTATAACTGAGCATAAAATATATTTTGTGTGTTATCCAAAGTGTGTGAACTTAAAAATGAATGCGCACCCTTTTGAAGAGATCATGATAAGATTCAAATTTGTAAAACATATGTATGATTTGGTGGGCCGGGTGGGATTTGAACCCACGACCCCACGGTCTCTGAATTTTCTAAAAATTATCAGCCGTGTGCTCCTTGGCATTCTCTTTAGATTTAACCAAGCTGAGCCACCGGCCCAACAAATATTCGTGAGTTATTCGGCGTACTGAATATTAAAACATTAGTCGTAAATTCAACTTATGGCCTTTTCAATCTCAACCTCTAATATATCTGTAGCACCCTTTTTCCTAAGTAAGGGGATAATGTGAACTACTTGATCCACAGGAACGGCCGTTTCAACAGCGTAACTATAGGTTCCTTTACTATACAATTTCGAAATAGTCGGGCTTTTCATTGCTGGAAGAACTTTAATGACATCACTTAGAGCTTGTTCTGGGACGTTCATCTTAAGAAGCTTTAATCCTCTGGCATCTTTAGCACCTTTGACCATTAACACGAAGTTCTCGATTTTTTCCCTAATTTGCTTATCTTTTAAGCTTTCCTTATTAGCTATAATTCTTGCTGTTGAACTGAAAGATCTATATATTGGTTCCCATCCATTTTCTTTCAGGGTTTTTCCTGTTTCAGCGCAATCGATGATAATGTCGACATCGCGAACAAACGCCTCGGTAGCTCCGTAGGATCGTATGAATTTATAATTTATTTTCTCAGGTACGAATTTTTCCTCCATAAGCTTCTTAGTGAGCCTTTCATACTCAGAAGCTACGATGATTCTCCTTTTTTCCTTTTTCATTCTAGAAATAAATTCTTTAAGTGCAACGTTATCAAGCTCCTCTATTTGATCAGGCTCTTTTATTCCATAGTGTTGGGGAATGGCCGCGATGACATTGACTTTGCCAAATCCCATATCTAGAAGATCCTCCACATCAGATCCGTGTTCAATAACCCAATCGAGTCCAGATATGCCCAAATCATATTTACCCTCCTCGACTAAAGGAGGAATATTCTGCGCTCTGTAAATTCTCATATCCAATTCTGGATCATTGGAGTAAGCGGTATAGGATCTTTCATTTGGCAATCTGATATGATATCCGGCTTGGTCAAGAATGTCCTTTGCCCCCCTCCATAAATGCCCTTTTGGCAATGCTATTCTGACACTTACCATATCTCAAAACCTATAATATTGCTTAAAAGCGTCGCTTACCAATATAATTTAACCAAAAATGAGTTGTTTATTGCTCTATTTGAACTTCATTTTAATGGTTCTTAACATTCAAAGCATTAATCCTAATATAAAACTTCCTAATGACTATGCGCGCCGATGTTATTAGCGTAACTTATCCAAAATTACATTAATCTTATGTTATTACGCATCAAAGATGAATATGGAGGCATTATTTATTCTTCTCCACCAATAATTGTATTATTCCTCCTTTTTCCAAAATATCGAGAAGAAATGAACTAGGACGAAAAAAAGAACCAGAAAGTAAAAACAAATGTGAATGTAGGTTCCCGCGCAAAAAAATCAAATTAGCGAATAGAAAAAAAATTTTTTTGAAGAAAAATGCCTTATGCTTAAAGTAGTGCGCGCGCGATTGGGGTTCATTTATCCTTTTATAGCTCCACGAGTCAAGCCCTCGACAAAATATTTTCGAATGAGTAGAAAGAACGCCAATACTGGGATTGTTGAAATACTTGAAGCGGCCATTATTATGCCCCAATCAGCATAGCTCTCTTCGACGTAATTCATTATTCCAACCGAAAGGGGAAATTTATTAAAATCGTGAATGAAAACTGTAGAGAACATGAATTCATTCCAAATATTTACGAAAGCAAATAACATAACCGCTATAACGCCATGCATGGCAATAGGTAATATGATCTTGAATATGACTCCTAACCTTGAACACCCATCGACCATTGCGGCTTCTTCAAATTCTCTGGGTATATTTTCTAAATAACCCACAAGTAGCCATATAGTCAGTGGTAAAGTGATAATAAGATAAGCAAGCATTAAACCAAACACTGTATTCAAAATATGTAGAGAATCGAACCATCTATACATGGGAACCATTATAGATGCGCCTGGAAGGAGGCGAGTTATAAGTATACCGATAAATATGTATCTTTTTCCAGGTAGGTCCATACGCGCTATAGAATAAGCTGCAAAAAAGGTCATAGTTATGGCAACTAGGGTAGTTATCGAACAGTAGGCCACACTATTCATAAAATATCTCGGAAATATGTGTGTTGATGGCGGCATCGACATTGGATATATATCCTCGAAGCCCTCCCCGGTAAAAATATAGATGTAACTTTTAATATTCATATGTGGCGTGATGAGTTTAGGTGGCCAGATCATTATGTCTTCTGTTGGTTTGAATGATGTGTCCACCATCCAAATAATGGGTATTAGAGCCAATCCTATAACTAGTAAAAGTATTGTATAATTTACAAAATTGTTAATTATTTTACGATATTTTATGGGTGCGATCATTTTACTTTCTGCCCCATAAGCTAACATAAAGAGATGCTGGGATAATGCTGATTATTAGAAATACGGCAGCGGCACTTGCCGCTATGGAAAAATCACTAAACCAGAAGGCCTGTTTATAAATGTATATTGGCAACGTTGTAGAAGAATCGATTGGTCCCCCTTTCGTCATAATAAAGATTCTTGTAAATGCTTGGGAAAACATTACAATCAAAAGAATGAGGACGATCGAGATTATGGTTTTTAGTTGTGGAATAGTTATGTGCCTGAAAACTTGATAACTATTTGCCCCATCGACTTTGGCTGAATCGAATAGCGATGGTTCAATATTCTGTAGCCCACCAAGGATTACTATTGCTATAAAAGGAAAAACCCTGTGGATTGTCGCCAGAGCTATTACGGGCAAAGATAAATCAGGATTTCCTAGCCAATTCATGTTAGAAGGTATGACATGTAATGTAACGAGTAAATAATTAATTAAGCCTGCTTGAGCGTGATAAAGCCATCTCCAAATAATGGATGTAATCCAATCAGGAATCATGTAAGGAATCAAAAGAAAAAGGGTTATTGTATTTCTTCCTTTATTTATGTTGTTCAATAATAGTGCTATGCCAAATCCAACCATGAATGTTCCGATGACGGTAAGCAACAACCAAATGATTGTATTTTTTAATGCAATCCAAAATAACCGGTCGGAAAAAAGGAGTATATAGTTTTGGAGACCAACAAATTTTCCTTTCAAGTGAAGGGAATCATAGAAGTTAGCTAAAATTGGATATCCAAAAAATAAAAAAAGGAAAATTAAGGTGGGTATCGTTAATGCTAGCGATAGCCTTTGCTCTTGTTTCTCCTGTTTACCTGTCAATCATGGTGACCTGAAGCAGTAACCATAACCAGCTAGCTTTATATTCTTTATTATCCCAAGATGTCTCTCAGTTCTTTTCCTGCATCTTCGCAAGCTTGTTTAGTTGACTTCTTATCGAGGCATGCGTTAAAGAATTCCCTTTGGAAGGCATCCTGTATTTTTTCAATCTGCCCGGGTGCAAACAATGGAGGCGCAAGGGAATATTTTGCCTGTTCCACGAATGGCTTTTCAGTGGCTGCCGTGAATCTGTAATGATTTTCGACTTCTTTAAGGGATGGTAGACTCCGCTCGTAAAATACATGGTTCACAGGTCTGAACATATATTTAAGAAATTCCCAGCCTGCTTCGTGATTCTTCGATTTCTTTGTCATCGAAAAACCCCATCCTACCGGCAAAGCAATTTTAGTTTTGCCGATTAGGGCTTCTGAAGGCCATGGTTTGAGCGCTATTGCATAATTACTCATTTTTGCTTTCAGCATGTAGGAATATACGGCCTGATTTGATGTGTACATCCCTATCTTATTTCCACCGAATAACTCATGAGTCTGAGCTGGAGCATCAGATATCGAACTCGGTGTAATCAGTTTATCTTTATACATTTGTACCCAGAAATCTAAAGCTTCTATGCTCTTAGGATCGTCTACTAAAACCGTCTTACCGTCTTCCGCGATAATTCCTCCTTCGTTTGCAGCCAACCATCCAGAAAAATGCTCGAAGGGATGGTTTGGGTCAACCCAATATGTACCAAAACCGTATACGCCTTCTGCAGGTTTGGTTATCGCCTCTGCAGCCTCTCTCAATTCATCCCAAGTCTCAGGAGGCTTATCAATGCCCGCTTTTTCGAATAGCATTGTATTATATATTAGGGACTCAACAGCTATCCTATACCAAAGACCATATACTTTTCCGTCCCATCTATCTACGAACAATAATCTATCGGGATATAGTTCATCATCGAAATAATCATCTAGTGGCTCTAAGTATTCAGCCCAACTCGACTGGTAGGGCGGATATATGCTAAGAACGTCTGGGGGATCTTCTGAAGATATGCCCGGAAACATCTTTCCCATTACATCTGGCTCGGTATATGGTTTTCCTTCCAGTTTTATTCCTGGCTTTCCTTCAATTGAGGATTTTTGGTTATAGTATGTTTCGAAATTTTTCAAGATCGGCTCAAAGAAGGGAAAGTCCCAAGTCACTGTCCAAAAATTGAAAGGGACCTTTTCAAGAGCCTTTGGAGCCTCAGTTATAGTCTTAGTAACAGTCGATGTTTCACCTGGTGCGGTAGTAGGCTTCGTCATGTTGGATACACCGTATCCAATGCCAGCACCAACAGCGAGGCCCACTATTCCAGTTGCTGCACTCTTTGCAAAACCTCTTCTAGATATTTTTTTAGACATAATAGTAACCAATAGTCTGGAGTGCTAAATTTGTATTTAATATTTATCATTGCATTGCATCCATGAAAACCATCCTGATGCTAAGCGCGCACGATTATGTTTTGCAGAAATTCTTTCTCTTTTTTCACAATTTCTTCGAGTTCTGTTTCGCCCCCGACGCGATATCCACCATAATCTATAGTGAGCCATCCGTCATATCCAATTTCTCTTAAACTTTTGATAAACTCGTTCCAATTTATGATTCCCTTTCCTAGCGGGGCCCACTTTATAGGGTACTTTGCTGATGCAAAGGGGATGTCCTTAAGATGCACCCACTTTATTTTATCTCCCCAATACTTGGCGACATCAGCTGGATTTAGGCCATATGCAGCGTAATTTGCTGCATCTATTGTAATAGCGAGCATTGGTGAGTTAACAGCTTCCAAAACATTTCTCGTACTTTTTAGATCATGAGCAACAAATAAGACAACCGCTTCCAAGCCAATGTAGATCCCTAGTTTCTCAGCAACCCTGCAATTCCTTTTCAAACAATCGACTGCAATTTTAAAAGCTTCCTTTTCAGATAGTCCAGTTGGATACCCCTTAAAATCAATAGTACCGCCAGTATAGTTATTTACAATTGGTATGCCAAATCTTTTTGCAGCCCTCAATAATTTATTGAATAGCTCCACCCTATATTCTCTGATTGCCTTGTTTCTAACTGTGTACCATTGTCCACCGCTCAGTGCGGGTATCTCTAATCCATAAGACTTGATCGTATCTATGATCTCCAACTGTCTATCCAAGTTAGCTTCGTTTGGATCGAAATGTCTTACTTCTAGCTCAATTCCATCGTATCCAGCCTCAGAAATAATTCGAGCTATTTCATCTACGGGATATCTCCAGGGGGAGTGTATGTCGCTAAATGTCCCAGAATAAAGAGCCAGTTTCATCGAGCTTCTTCCGTCAATTAAGATAATGTTTTACTGTTTGAATTTATTTAGTTAATTAAAACATAACTACGCATGTTTTTTCATAAATGCATCATTTTTCATTTCTTTCAAGTATTTGAGCCTTCGGTATCGTCAAGTTTAAATGACGTTCATCCGCTGCAAGCTCAGTTTTTTCTTCTGTGCCAGGGAAGATAGAGCCGAGACGTGAATTGACACAAACCCATCTTAACGGTTTATCGCCTATGGCCTTGAACTTATGTTGGGTATGTGGAGGTATAAATATAGCATCCCCCTTTTTCATCTCGAATTCTTGGTCGCCAACCCAGGCGCACCCTTTGCCCTCAATAAAATATGCAATCATCTCATTGTTATGCACATGCATCATGTTCTCCTCGCCTGGAGGAATGAAATTCAACTGTAGGCATATTTCCCGATTACCGAATCCAGTTTCAGGAAATATCAAGTTAGCGCCCCAACCTTTATCTATCTTTTGGAAGGGTTTAACCTCGCCTTCTCTTATGATGTATTTCTTTGGGACTTCACGTGGATCCTGCCAATAAGTCAATTTAATCTATCACCTAAACAATACTAACTAATCGAACCCTGTCATTTTATAATATTTTTCATGTGCTATTTTTAAGTGCAAAGAATTCAAAAGACTTTAGGTTGTAAAAAGAGTTGAAATTCAAGGAGATTGCCTTTTGGGAAAATTATTTGGAGAATAACACAAAAAACAAAACTGCTGAGCATAAGAGATTCAAATCAGATATGCGGAGTGAAGTATTGTGAGTTAAGAAGTGGTAATGAAAAAAATTGATGCTGTTGAATTTAGATCTGGAGGCGGAATAAATTTTATAATTCTTATTTGAAGAGCTATGCGAATTAACGCGCGCCAAAAAATTTTTGTTTCAATTGTAATGTTAAATAGTATTATCAGGCGGAAGATGTTTAGGTAGTATTTCCCCGCGTGGGGAACATGCGTATTTCTTGTATTGTTAATATTCTGCCTTTGCTCCTTAGATTCAAGTACTGTAAGAATCTTCTATAGTTTTATGAGTAATTCATCAATTTAATCAAATTATTTTTGAAATTCATTTCTATACAGCATATTAACGGCCATATTACATTTACTAACCAAAATAATAAATAATCCAAATTTCATATTTGGACTTGCACGCACCTTTTAATTTTATGGTTTCGTTTCACCGGAAGCGAATCCTGTCCTCTAACATTTCTCCTCATTTTTTGGTGCGTGCATTATAAATTAATTGTATGGATGCGCGCTTGTAAATCAAGCTGGGGCCCTTCCTAGACAATGCATTGATTAAAATATATATGTAGAAAATTATTGAAAAAAAGGATATATGAGGAATTGAAAGAGTACTGAATATTTTTCTTCAGATAACTTCAAGATAGTAGGGACGGCAAGATAAAAGTAAATTGTGGCGCGCGATAGTTTGAGCAATCATTTTTCATTTTCTTCAAGCATTTGAGCTCTAAATTTCTTTGGATCATCCAAACCTTTCTGGGTTCCAGGAAAGATTGAACCAAGACTAGAATTGCAAGTAAGAAATATTAACGGTTTATTTCCAGTATTTTTCCATTTATGTGGAACATTTGGTGGCACAAATATTGCATCTCCTTCTTTGATCTCAAATTGCTGGTCACCAACCCAAGCCATACCTTCCCCATCAAGAATGTATCCCAGCCACTCATTATTATGTACATGCTTTACATTCTCAGCACCTGGAGCTAGCTCGCTCTTCTGTAAAGATATTTCTCGATTGCCAAATCCGCTTTCTGGAAATATTAGTTGGCGAGTTTTAGTATTTATCTCGAATTTCTCTGGCGCTTCGTCTGCTTTTATATGATATTTCTTTGGAATCTCGCTTTTACTGCGCCAAAATGTCAATTAATCATTACCCCTTTCAATATTTATTTTAACCCATATTATAAGTTCTTTTAATAAGAATTTCTACATTATCAATGATCAGAATAGATAAAAAGACGAATAGCCAACGTTTAGTTGAAATTGAATTGTCTTCTATCATTATCAGACATAGTGTAAAGTAGATCGGTTTAATCAGCAATAATTTTTTCTTCTATTTCTCAGCAGACTGCGGATGGCGGGAAGGCTGGTATGGAGGCTGTTAAATACCGGAATCGATATCTGCCCCTCCAATTGTGGCATAATTTGGGCCATCGAGACCTGAGCTAGCAAGATAGCGTCGACTGGTTCCTCAGCCAATTGCTTTATGCCTGTTATCAGAAGTTCGTTATGAGTTGCATTGTTGCCGGCCAAGAGCGCGTGATGGGCCTTTGGTACAATTCGCTTCATGATCTCTATAGTTAAACCTGCCTCAGCGGCAGCATCTTTTAGTAGATTATTCGTAATCTCTAATGTTGGAGGAAAGGTGACTACGACTCCGATTCGCTGCCCAGCTCGAACCGCTGCTCTTGCCATCGGCTCATCGATCTTAAGCAAAGGCAGATCGACCTTCCCACGCAATTCTTCGAGCATCCTCCGAGGTGCAGCTGAACAAGTAAGCATCGCGACTTCGACCCCATAAAATGTGCATGCAGTCTCGATCATCTCCCTGAGCCGCTTTTTGGTTGCTTCCATGTTTTTCGTTGCAAACAAACGAATGATCCCATCATCCAGCAAATTGGTGATTTCTAGCTCTGGGGCTTCTTTGCTATAAAACTGCATGAGTGGTCCGATCGCTGCTGGCGATGCGTGGATAAATGCAATTTTCCGTTTAGTGCTAAAAGGTTTAGTCATATTTACCGACCATTATTTTTCAGAAAAGGTATCATTATTAAGAATTTAATATAACTTCACCTTTTTTAAGAGCAAGAATCATGGCCTGTGCATTGAATAGAGAGGATAATAAAAAACTGACCAAATATTCCCTTGATAAGATTAAGGGTGCACGCTAGGTAGATGTGGCATTGACAATTCCCTTTGTTG
This sequence comes from uncultured Candidatus Bathyarchaeia archaeon, assembly GCA_964346435.1. GTDB lineage: Archaea > Thermoproteota > Bathyarchaeia > 40CM-2-53-6 > RBG-13-38-9 > JAOZGV01. Next base: position 13,709 of record CAYFUV010000211.1, read on the forward strand.
CTGAGAATGATTTTGTTAAACCAATCTATCGAAGTAAATGGAGACACTCATGTGCTACTTCTTGAGATATGCGATTTAATCAGAATCTAGCACTAATCCCCATTTTTTCTTTAAAAATCAGCGTTATCAATATTATTGACATCACCATCAAAAATGCTTGTTGAACCATAATAATATGCCAAGGATAAAGATTAGCAGCAACTCCGGCTAATATCGAACCAATAAAAAATCCAATAGACGTGCATGTAAAGAATGCAGCTGTGGCAAACGAAATAAGATTTATTGGCAATCCATCTTCAATAGTGGCTAAGGCTACTGGGTGTTGAATACCATGTGCCATTCCTAGCAAAGCAATAGCGATGGCTATAAAATATAATCCATTTGTTAGAATCAACATTATGAAACTGATAATTGCGATAAAATATGCGGTGGTAAGGATTTTTTTTCGACCTATATAATCTGATAAGATGCCGCTAGGTGTTCTTAAACTGATATTCATAGTCCCCCTTATAGCAAATAGTAGGCTAATCGTAGAAGCATCAAACATCAAAGATGATTTTCCATAAATAGGAAAGAGTACATTAAAGAATCCTATAGTAATGAAGAAAAAAATGTCGGTCAATAGTATTATTGATCGCCCTTGAATGAGGATATTGAACACTAGTCGTCTAACTGATGTGTTTGATTTTAATGAACCAGCACACGCAATATCATTAAATGGAATATTTCTTTTCCTAGCTAAATTATGAAATAGAATGATTAAACCACTTACTGGAAATATGATTATGCAGATAAATGACGCTCTATAGGATAAATGCTGAATAAGAAAACCTATTAAGAGTGGGCCAATCAACAGTCCTAGACCCAAAGCCGTAAAAAAATTCCCTGCTATTTTCCCCCTATCCCCGCCGATAGACTTGCTCATCGATATCGAAACTGAAACTGGAAGAAAGAATGAATACCCAAAACCGAATAATCCAATTGCTAAAAATAAAATTATTGCATTCCATGCTGAAGCTAGCAATATTAGGGCTGCTATTTGAGTAAGATATGATAACGCAAGTATCTTCTTTACGTTCTTTTTTCTAACCATCAGGCCAACAGGGATTAGTGCAATAATCATCATAAAATGGAAAACACTTAGAATAACTCCTGTCAGTAAAATAGAGGCGCCAATTTCTATTGAGTATAGAGGTAAAATTGGAACTAAAGCTACCCACACAATATTAAACAAAAAAACCATCGAGAGGGTGCCTAACATAGAAATTGTTTTCATAGTTGTTCCATATTCATTAGATCTTACCAAAATTTTAATCGCCAAAAGTCAGATATTGCTTAATACTTTTTTATTTTTCAATAATCTTGGATCATGAACAGTTGAATTAAAATATTCATATGTTCTAATCTGTGCGTTTTAATAGGTTAGCCGTCTAAGATTCGTCTGCACTAATAGGAAACTACATACAATTAATATGAATTATCCCATGAGCAAGCACCAAGTATATGCAGTGGGCTGTGGGTTCTCAATATATTAAAATTTTATAATATCGTAAGCGTGCAAATAGTTCGCGCTTCAAATCTTGAAATACTCAACTACTTTGAGAAGATCAGTAAAAGATTCCTTTGTTTTTTTATAGTCGCACATCGGAGTTACATTCCATAAGACTATGTGTTGTAGACCTTTGTCAACAAATTGTTCTATTATATTAATTACTTCATCAACGTTTCCATGGATGTACCGATGTTCACATATTTCCTCAGGCACTCTACTTAAGGCTGATATTATTTCACCCTCATCCACCTTTGTAGGTATATATTCCTTGTAAGCATTAAAGTCCCCAAAGGGATGTTTATATCCGAACTTTTCATATGTTTCAGATGGAGTTAGAAGGGCGTAAGCCTTGGCCGCAACAGAGTTGAACATCTTATGGCACTCTTCATGCTCTCTACAAATTATTAAAGAAGTAAATAATGCGGGGGTAATGCCATCTGGCTCTCTTCCAGCCTTCCTAGCAGCTTCTCTAATTTTCTTCAATTTCTCAGAATACTCATCAATTTCCATATTTTCGGGAATCCAGCCATCGCCAAGTCTTCCAGTTATTTCTAATGTCTTCTTGGAATGCGCGCCTACCCATATAGGCGGATACTTCCCTTCTTTCTCTGGAGGTAAAGATAAGATGGCATCCTTAATTTTCCATATATCTCCGTCATAATCCACCTTCTTGCCTGACCAAAGAAGTCTTATCACTTCTATACTTTCTTTAAGTCTTTTAGCTGGCAATCTATAATCTATGCCATAGGGCACTATATTCTCCACTTCGCCAGCTCCTATACCGAGGATAACTCTTCCCCTAGATATGTGATCTAAAGTAAGAAAAGTTTGAGCTATTATAGCAGGGTGCCTTCTAAATGATTCTGTCACTAAAGAACCGAGTAGAGTATTTGAAGTGTAACCGGCAACTGAACTAATTAGAGTAAAAGTTTCAAGAAATATATGTGGACTGCTTTGATACTTTGAAACTTCGATCATGGTTGGTTTCCATAAGACATCTGGAATCAATCCCATTAAGTGGTCTGGCCACCAAACTGAATCGTAAATTTCATCAAGCTTTTTTACAGTTTTTATCACATTTTCAAATGGAGGATATATAGGTCCATGAGCCCCTATCTTTAGATCATAATTTACCAAATTTCGATTACCTACCTACCTACAAAATTAAAATTTAATATCACACAAGAAATTTCCCGTAGTTGATTGCATTTTC
>CAYFUV010000212.1:0-1780 GCA_964346435.1 uncultured Candidatus Bathyarchaeia archaeon
AACCCACAGGTTTTTTTGGAAAAATCTATGATGTCTTTATTGGTCACAAAATACTTAGAGACGCTTCAAAGGTCATCGCTTTAACCATAGTTGAGGCTATGCGGCTAACCTCGATTGGAATTCCAAAGAACAAGATAGCTATAGTACCTAACGGCATAGACCCTTCAGATTATGAGAAACTGCCGTCGAAAGGAGCGTTCAAGGTAAAATACAGAGTAAACGAGGATACAAAAATGATATTGTATCTAGGAAGAATACATAAATCAAAAGGAATAGATTTCTTGACTAAGGCGTATGCGTTTCTATTAAAATCCATGAAAGTAGGTAATGTAATATTAGTGATAGCTGGGCTAGACGATGGTTATTTAAAAAGTGTCACAACTCTAGCTTGCAACTTGGGAATATCTGAGGAAATAGTTTTTACAGGACCATTGTCCGAGAATGAAAAAATTTCTGCCTTAGTAGATGCTGATGTTTTCGTCTTGCCCTCTTTCCATGGTTTTCCTATGACCTTCCTCGAGGCGTGCGCAATTCGTGTTCCAATAGTTGCTACGACGCTTGGGGACACCTTAGGGTGGATAGATAGCAATGTTGGTTATGTAACTTCACCGGATCCCCTAGATTTAGCTGAATCAATACGCAAGATAATTTTCAACAGCGAATTGCGCGAAAAGTTCTCAAGTAACTGCAAAAATATTGTGAAATCAGACGATAAGGAGATCATATCGCATGTTCCCAATAATTGGGATCAAAACTTGCCTCCGCGTCCAAGTTACTTCCCTGAAGGGATAAAACTAGCCCTTTCTCATCAAGAGGCGGATTATTTGCGGGAGCGGATTGTAAAGAATTGTCGAGAAAGCTTGCTTGCTTTTCTGGTGGATAAAACCGAGCCGACAGACGTGGATTACATCTGGATGCATCCTCAAAGCGCGGGATTTTCAAAGATACATAAACTCCAAATTCAACATGCCAAAAACTTTTCTCTTGTGATGAATGGAGCCTCTCTGCTTTACAATCTTATGCTTTCAGAAAAAAGAGATAATGAGGAGTGGATTAATAAATATCAAAAGAGGATTTCCGATTGGACTAATGATATAAAAAATCAAATATCTCAAATCCAAAACTGGGACATGAATGAATTCTGGAAGATTGTCTTTAAACAGAATAAGCATATCCATGTTAGGACTCGTAGGTTTATAGAAAACTGGATTGATTTTGTCAGAAGGAAAAGGAATATAGACAGGATTCAGGGGAATGATTATGCAAGACATATGATTACAAAAAGAGAGGCCCAGATCAAAGGTAAGAGGTCAAGGCTCAGAAATCCAAGAATGCTTGAGCAATGGGAAGGAGAGTCAGGAGCCAATCCTCTGGATTTTAGATGGAGAGTCGCTAGGCGGCTTGTTAATGACATTCTTTTTGGCTTGAAAGGAAAGAAAAAATAGGAATGCTTGATCCAAAAGACAGGGAATTGTACATAAGAGCTCTACGTCCTCCTCCTGGATATGATCTCGAACGCGCAATAGCTACAACCTATACTCTCAATCTGCTTACTCTTTTATCCATCCCTTTGGCCTTTGCCAAATTCGATCTCAAAGCAAAGGATAAAATAATTGAGGAGCCGATTTCTATTTTAGAAGCCGTAAAAAGAACAGCAGGCAAATTTCATGTTTTTTGCCAGAATGGCGCAATCAAGGTGCCTAATTATTCCAATCCTCTTTTCCAACATCTAGAGGATATGGTTATCGAAGTATCACCTCCCGATTCTGAAGGAATTTTC
>CAYFUV010000213.1:0-2931 GCA_964346435.1 uncultured Candidatus Bathyarchaeia archaeon
AGATTTGAAGTGACTGAGAGGATTGACGCGATGGTTATTCCGCCGACGATCATCGACGTGCTTATGGCAAGGATTGACCGTCTCGAGGAGAAGACACGCAGTCTGGTCAAAGTTGCATCAGTAATAGGGAGGACCTTTTTCTACCGAGTTCTTACAGAGGTGGCAAAAACGATTGAAAATATAGATAGCAGGTTAACGTATCTGAAAGAGATACAGCTTATCAGAGAGCGAAGGAGGATGGAGGAGTTAGAGTACTTTTTCAAACACGCTCTTGCCCAGGAGGTGGCCTACCAGTCGATTTTACACCAGAAGCGGAAGGAACTACATCTGAAGGTTGCAAATGCTATAGAGAAGATCTTCAATGAAAGGCTTCATGAGTTTTACGGGATGCTTTCCTACCACTACAGCAGAGGTGAGGATCTGGATAAGGCGGAAGAGTATCTGATAAAGGCGGGCGAGGAGGCGTTACGGTCGTCGGCATCAAGTGAAGCCTTAAATTACTATCAGGAAGGGTTGAGACTATACCTTGAGAAATATGGAGATGCTGCTGACCCGGAAAAACTAGCGACGTTTGAAAAAAACATCGCGTTCGCCTCATATAATAAAGGCCAATTTGAAAATACCATAAAGTACATTGATAGCGTGTTGGAACGTTGGGGGGCAGGATCGCCAAAAAATAGCATAATTATCGCATTTAAGCTCATTTATGATCTGCTGACCGTGATCACAAATCTATATCTTCCATCAAAAAAGGCAAGAAAGACCCCGGACAAGCGGGATAATGAAATTTTCGATTTAAGTTATAAGAAGGCTATTTCATTAGTCCCTTTGGATCCGAAAAGATGTTTTATTGAATTTGTTAGCACATTAAAAAGACTTACTAAGTTTGATATAGGAAAGGTAGAAAATGGCGTCGGAATGTGGATGAGTGGAAGCGGTCTTTTTTCTTGGACTGCAGTTTCATTCAGACTGAGTAAAAAAATATTAGATTATAATAAAGATATTATTAACAAAAACGATATCAGAGAGGTTTTCTATTATGATCTATTTCAGCTCATGTACAATCTTTTTGTAGGAAATTGGTTAAGTGTCAAAGAATACGACGAAAATCTGGTAGCCCTTAATTTAAGAATTGGAGAATCTTGGCACGTATCACTCTATTTACTATTTCACGGGTATATCAAAGTTAGCCAGGGGGCTTTCAGGGAAGTTGAAATGATAATAACCAGATTATCTGAGATCTCGGAGACTTATGGAATAGAGTACGGAACAGAATACTGCTATACATTGAAAATAAAACTATTGATCATATTCCGAAAACTCCATGATGCGCTAAAGGAGGTGGATGCGGGAATTTCATTTATGCTCCAATACAGCAGCGAGAGCGAGGTAGTAATATTATATTACTTTGGATTTAAAGCCATAATACAAATTTTACTAAAGGATATTAATGGCGCGAAAGAGTCATTATTGCAAGCAAGGGAATTTGCATTGAAAAAAGGACGCGTGCCTCCTATGTATATCAGCAGCCCCCTATTGGGGCAGTTTTTATTCGATCTTCACTTACTGGAACAAGCGATTCTCACTAATGATAAATCAAGTATTCTAAAATACCGGAAAAAGGCCTATCAAAGTGGCAAGGGTGCATTAAAGAACTCCAGCAAATATGCATTTAATAGGACAGAGGTTCTCAGCCTGATGGGTCTTTATTTCTGGCTTATCGGTAGACAGAAAAAGGCCATTGGATTTTGGAATAAGAGCATAAAAGAGGCAGAACGCCTTGGCGCCCGTGTCGGGCTTGCAAGGACCTATATGGAGATTGGTAAACGATTTCTCGAAAAGAGGAGCAGGTATCTCAAATTAGATGGTATTGAGGCAGATGGATATCTGGAAAAGGCAAGAGTCTTATTTCAAGAGATAGGCCTACTAGGGGATCTGGAGGAACTAGATAAGATAATAGCTTACAGGTAATCGTTTTACAAGCACTGATCAATTTCCAGATGTGATCCGAAGCCTCTAAGTTGTTTCAGAACTGCCCCTTCAAAATCTATTCCCTCCAGAGCAAAGTGGTATGAGAGAAGTTTTGTTCCATCTCTCAATTCTTCTCATGGGCCTGGAAAAGAACGTTGGTCGAAGATGTTAGAGATACAAGTTAGTTGAGGGGAATCTTAATGACTGTACTTGATAAGAGGAGTTTGTGCAGAATGCCGTGGAGTCTCTACGACAATCCCATAGGTTGGGTCGAGGTTACGGATGAATGTAACATGAATTGTAGAGGTTGTTATCGCAACTATATCGAAACCCACGAAGGACACAAGACATTCGAAGATATCAAAAAAGAAGTTTTGTTTATGCAGAAGGAACGGAATGTTAGTGACATTTCGCTAGCAGGAGGAGAACCCCTATTACATCCAGATATCGTAGACATCGTGGGGCTCATTTCTAATCAGAAACTAAACGTATCTATCTTTACTAATGGCAAGAATCTAGCGCATGGATTTATGCATGAGTTAGTCTTAGCGGGATTGAACCATATTACTTTTCATGTAGACTCTGGACAGAATAGAGACAATATGTGGGATAATAAGAGCGAAGCTGAACTAAATGCTTTACGCCAATACTACACAGATATTTGTCAAAAAGAAAACAATTTGAATTTTAGTTTTGCGCTTATGGTAACCAAGAGAAATTTAGGAGACATTCCTAAAATAATTCATTGGGCTTTGAGTAATAGAGGAAAAGTCACAAATTTAGTTTTTATTGCACTAAGGTGCTCACAAATCGTAGGAAATGATAGGAATCCAAAATTGGTGAGCACTAATTCTGAGGATAATGTTACATCTGTAGATATCTATGAGGCAATTAAAAGACATTACTCAGGTTACGATGTTGCTGCTTATCTTGGTGGCACTGCAAGTCCCAGATCATACA
>CAYFUV010000214.1:0-28867 GCA_964346435.1 uncultured Candidatus Bathyarchaeia archaeon
AATGGCAATCCATACGTGATAAATTTAATAGATACCCCTGGCCACGTCGATTTTTCTGGAAGGGTAACGAGATCCTTGAGGGCTATCGATGGAGCCGTTGTTGTTGTCGATTCCGTCGAGGAAGTGATGGTCCAAACAGAGACTGTAACCAGACAGGCCTTGGAAGAACGTGTGAGACCTGTTCTCTACATCAATAAAATTGATAGGCTGATAAAGGAGTTAAAACTAACCACGCAACAGATAGAAGAAAAAGTAGGCCGGATCATCAAAGACTTTAATGAATTAATAAATATGTATGCCGAACCCGAGTTTAGAGATAAGTGGAAAATAAGTTTCGCATCGAATACAGTATCAATGGGTTCAGCAAAGGATAGATGGGGCTTTAACTCAACTATTGCAAAAAGCAAGAATATCAAGTTCGCTGACGTTGTATCAGCTTACGAAGAGAATAAAGTTGAAGAATTAAAGGAAAGAGCGCCTTTACACGAAGCTATACTCAATATGGTCGTAGAGGCGATGCCCCCGCCCCATGTAGCTCAAAAATATAGAATCCCTCGTGTATGGAAAGGAGATATAAACAGCGAAATCGGACAGGCTATGATTAACTGTGATGACAATGGCCCGCCAGTGATGTGCGTTTCAAATATCGTCGTGGATCCACAAGCAGGAATTGCAGCTACTGGAAGACTATTCTCTGGCACACTGCATCAAGGTGATACAGTAAGCTTAATTGGTGCAAATACAGAATCCAGAATACAGCAAGTATGCATCTATATGGGCCCTTATAGGGAAGTGGTAGGTGAAATAAATGCCGGGAATATCCCGGCGCTACTCGGGCTCGATGATGCAAGAGCAGGGGAGACTATCTCCTCGAAAGGAGATGTTCAACCTTTCGAAGCAGTTAGATACGTAACAGAACCAGTTGTCACATTAGCAGTCGAACCAAAAAATAGTAGAGAGCTGCCAAAGCTTGTTGATACTTTAAAGAAACTGTCGATTGAAGACCCTACTCTTGTAACAACGATAAACGAAGAAACCGGAGAATATTTGATTTCAGGAATGGGAACTCTACACTTAGAAATAGCGACAACTTTAATTCAAAAAACTGGACTCAATATCGTAACATCTAAGCCAATAGTCATTTATAGAGAGAGCATCAAAGGCGAAGCTGGACCATTTGAAGGAAGATCTCCAAATAAGCATAACAGAATATTCCTTAAGGTCGAACCGCTTACTGAAGACATCTTAGAAATGATCAGGAATGGTAAGATAAGCGAATATATGGATCGCTCTGAGTTAGCTAGAATTTTGCGAGAAAATAAATGGCCAGCTGATCAGGCTAAGAAAGTTTGGAGCGTAGACGACAGCTATAATTTATTAACTGATGTTACAAAAGGCGCGCAGTTCCTCCAAGAGGTCAAGGATATGATCTTAGCGGGATATAGATGGGGAATAAAAGAAGGACCTTTAGCATACGAGCAGATTAGGGGAGTAAAAGTCTTGATAGATGATGTTCAGCTTCATGAGGATCCAGTGCACAGAGGACCCGCTCAAATAATGCCGATGACCCGAAGAGCTTTCTTCGCTGCTTTTCTTACTGCTGAACCAATTCTACTTGAACCTGTACAGAAAATAACTGCGAAAATTACTCCAGATCTTTTAGGAGCTGTAACGAGCGTAGTAACTCAAAAACGAGGAAAAATAACGTCAGTGGATCAAAAGCAACACATAGTTCATGTTGAAGGTGAGATTCCTACAGCAGAAACTTTCGACCTATCCGAAGCCCTTCGAAGTGCTACAGCAGGGCGTGCGTTTTGGGGATTAGAATTCTTAAGATGGGCTCCAGTTCCTGCATCTCTAAGAACTGGAGTGATCACAGAGATTAGAAAGAGAAAAGGACTGCCCCCAGAACCTCAGAAGGCAGAAGAGTTCATGGAATAATGTATGCCTAGCACATTTCCAACAATAACCTTATAATGGTTAAGGTATGAATTAAGTGATTTATATCTGGTATTTGGGCGTAATATGAAAACGAATTGAAAAATCCTCTTATTTAGAAAGGTGGAATCATGGGAAAAGTCAGGAATGAAACAATAAAAAAATTCGCGAGGTCTTTGATAGAGAAGTATCCAGATAAGTTCGCCCAAGATTATGAAGAGAATAAGAAGATATTAGAAGAATTATCAGAAATCCACTCAAAAAAACTGAGAAATCAGATAGCAGGTTATGTAACAAGCTTGGCCTCAAGAACTGCGGAAGTCGCAGAAGAGCCTTCAGAAGGAACTGAAACTGCCAAGGAAGCTTAAGACCTTCTTAATCAGGCATGTATTGTTTTGGTAGATATCTATTCTTTCTCAATTTGTCTTTTTCTCAAGAACATTGCTAAGCTGATGACTATGCATATAATAATTGCCCAAAAGAAAGCATTTGAAATTGTATAGATCCATTTCCAAGCGGGTATATCGCGTACCAAATATTCGCTGATGGGAATTTCCATCCAGTCATGTACAAGACTGCCTGGAAGAATATTTCCTGGAGGATTCTCTGGCAGAGCCAACCCGATCGATAGTAGGAAAATGAAACTTATTATGAATATCAATACTCCGATCAAATTTGCACGCCTACTCTCTTAACTCGTCTTAGGAGAGATTATAAAAGTTTTATCCTCGTAATTCCTTAACTACTTTTTCTTCGTTAGGATCTTGTTCATTCCCTCGATCATCGCCTCAACGCTGGCCATGACAATGTCTTCACGAGCCGATCTAGCAGAAACTATGTTTCCTTCGCTATCCTCAACTTTTATTAAGACTTCTGCTAGAGCATCGGAGCCGCCGGTTGTCGCTTCCAAGCGATATTCCCTAAGTCTAATATCCACTATTGGGCTTACAATTTTTTGAATGGCTTTCATAGCTGAGTCAACAGGTCCAACACCAGTATCCGATGCTATATACTCTTTTTCATTCAATAGAATCTTGACAGAAGCTGTCGGTACTATATTTGTTCCTGTAAGTACGGAAAGATTCTCTAGGCTCAAGACTCTTTGTTCTTCAGATAAGCCTCCCATTACCGCTCTTCCAATTGAATATAGGTCAGCGTCTGTTACCAATTTGCCTTTATCTCCGATTTCTTTGACTCTGCTTACAACCTGCTTCATTTGTTTTTGGCTTAGATGTAAACCCGCCTCTTCAAGTTTTGTTTTTAACCCTCGAGTTCCTGCATGCTTTCCAGCTTGGAACCATCTCTTCCTTCCGACTAACTCTGGGTTTATTGGCTCGTAAGTTAATGGATAACTAGATACACCGTGAGTATGTATTCCAGCCTCGTGCCCAAAGGCGTTCTCTCCAACAATCGCTTTGTTGGGCTGGACAGGAATTCCAGTTAGTCTTGAAACCAATTTGGAAGTTTCGAACAATAATTTCGTATCAATATTCGTCTTCTTCTTATGCAATAAATTTAATCCAAGTACAACCTCTTCTAAAGAAGCGTTTCCCGCTCTTTCACCGAGTCCATTTATCGTAGCATGTACTTGCGTTGCTCCTGCATCTATAGCAGCGAGTGAGTTCGCCACAGCTAGACCAAAATCATTATGACAATGGACGCTTATTGGGATGTTTATCGCTTCTTTAATTTCGCTTATCATTCTATATATCTCATTGGGGATCATAACTCCAACAGTATCTGGCCAATTTATTCTATCGGCCCCAACATCGCATACAGCCTTTATAACTTTTAATACAAATTTTGGATCAGACCTGCTTGCATCCTCTGGTGAGAACTCAACTACGACTCCATGTTTCTTTGCATACTCCACGCTTTTAACAGCTGATTTCAGAACTTCTTCTTTATTCAACTTCAATTTGTACTTCATGTGTATGTCCGAAGTTGCTATGAACGTATGAACACAATCTACTTCGCATGAAATTGCTTTATCAATATCTTCCAAATCTGATCTGGCTAATCCACATATTTCAGCCCTCAAACCTTCATTAGCGATCTTCTTGACCGCTTTAGTCTCTCCTTTGGATACAATTGGAAAGCCAGCTTCTATCGTATCTACTCCAAGATCATTTAATTTTAGAGCGATCTCAAACTTCTCCTCTGGTGTCAGGGACGCTCCTGGGGTTTGCTCTCCATCTCGCAAAGTCGTATCAAAGATTCTAATAATTCCCGTACCGGATTTTTTATTCAAAGCTACTCACATTATCAAGAATCAATATTTTCTAATATTCTTTTTGCATCTGCAATACCTAATCAAGGATTTTATATTTGCCTACTAGGGCCGAGGGAGTTATTCCTAATTTTATTTAAATTGCTAATGCTCCTTCTGTTTCGATAGCAGCTTTTTCCATAAATCGCCTTTCAATTCTTTGCCGTTCCTAATTATTGTTTTTTAACAGATATTCAACCACTAGATCCCCTACTTCCGATGTTGAATACCCCATCCTCCCTGCGGAAAAACTCTGCAATTTATCTTTTACCACTTGTTTAACCGCGTTTTCTATCGTATTTGAGGCCTTCTGCTCGCCGACTGTGTCCAATAACATTGAAAGCGCACATATTGCGGCCAAAGGGTTAATAACATTTTTTCCCGTATATTTCGGAGCGCTGCCTCCGATTGGTTCAAACATCGATACTCCGCTAGGATTAATATTCCCTCCTGCGGCGATTCCCATTCCGCCTTGGATCATCGCTCCAAGGTCTGTAATAATGTCCCCGAACATATTATCGGTCACAATAACATCAAACCATTCTGGACTTTTCACCATCCACATGCAGATAGCGTCAACATTTGCATAATCAGCCTCGATAACCGAATATTCTTTAGCCACCTCATAAAAGACTCTCTCCCAAAGATCAAAAGCATAAGTCAATACATTCGTTTTTCCACAAAGTGTTACTTTCTTCCCTTTGTTTCTCCGCTGGGCATAATCGAATGCGAAGCGTATTACTCGTTCCACTCCTTTGTAACTATTGATGCTTTCTTGAGTGGCTATTTCATCCTTAGTCCCTTTTTTCAGAAACCCGCCAGCTCCGCAATATAAACCCTCGGTATTTTCCCGTACCACCACGAAATCGATATCGCTTTCGTTTTTATCTTTCAGCGGACAAAACCGCTTATCATAAAGAACAACCGGGCGCAAATTCACATACTGATCAAGTTCAAATCGCAATCGTAATAATATTCCTTTTTCTAAAATCCCTGGTTTTACTTGCGGATCTCCTATTGCGCCTAAATAGATCGAATCAACTTTTTTTAACTCTTGCAATACGGAATCAGGAAGAATTTCGCCGCTCCGGCGATACCGTTCCCCACCGATATCATATGAAACCGTTTCATAAGCAAATCCCTGCTGATCTGCTACTGCCTTCAAGACTTTTAATCCTTCTCTTACTACTTCCGGACCGGTTCCGTCACCACCGACCACCGCTATTTTATAGGATTTCTTACTCATTGATTTTCCTCCCCTTTAGCAAAAATATTCATGTCTTTATCTAAACAAATTAAATTCTTGGACGAATTCCAGAACTTTTGGCGTGCGCTAGTTGCTCTGGGTCTATTCTGTTTTCTGGAATTAAAGCAGCTCTAGGATCTGTCATCTGTTCCCAGCTCTTTCCTGAGGTGTTCTATTAATCCCCCATCTTGAAGAATAGACATCAGAAATTCTGGAATCGGAGTAGTCTCAAGGTTTACACCTTTTGACTCATTTCTAACGACTCCTTTCTTCAGATCTATCGACAAGGTATCCCCCTCATTAGTATTCTTTGAAATCTCTTCGCATTCAACCGCTGGCAATCCAATATTTATACAGTTTCTGTAGAAAATACGAGCAAAATACTCAGCTATAACGCATTCTACGCCAGCGTATTTTAGGGCTATTGGGGCCTGCTCTCTGCTGGAACCGCATCCAAAGTTTTTTCCACCTACTAGGATTGCCCCATCTTTTACCTTAGTGGTGAACTCGGGGTCTATTCCCTCCATCGCATGTTTTGCTAATTCTCTAGGATCGATTAGCTCAAGATATTTTCCAGGGATTATGACATCGGTATTTATGTTATCGCCAAATTTTATAGACTTGCCTTTTATGATCATTTTTTTCCATCCTTTATTGTGTAGTCGGGTCTACTATCTTTCCAACCAATGCTGAGGCAGCTGCAGTGGACGGAGAAGCCAAGTATACTTTGGCTTTGGGGCTCCCCATCCTCCCGATGAAGTTGCGGTTGGAAGTCGCTAAACAGACTTCATCATCAGCGAGTAATCCTAAATGGCCGCCCAAGCAAGGTCCGCAAGTAGCATTCGTTACTATGCCGCCAGCATCAACGAATACTTTAATCAGACCTTCTGTCATAGCCATTGAATATATCTCTTGAGAAGCAGGTGAAACTATCATCCTGACTCTTTTTTTAATCTTCTTACCTTTCAATATTCTGGCCGCGGTCCTCAGATCTTCCATTCTTCCATTAGTACAAGAACCTATGAAGACTTGATCGATATCGGTATGCACTTCTGATGCCGCCCTCACATTATCAACCGAATTTGGACAAGCTACTTGTGGAGTAAGGGAGCCTACATCCACTTCAACGATCTTCTCATAATTAGCTTCATTGTCACTTCTGACAGGAGTAAACGGAATATCTGTCCTATCTTTGACATAATTCATAGTTTTTTCATCAGCAGGCACTATGCCAGTTTTTGCTCCAGCCTCAACTGCCATATTGCAGATCGTTAAACGGCCATCAATGCTCATCTCTTCCATGGCCTCTCCGACAAATTCCATGCCCATGTATATGGCGCCATCTTCACCAATTCCTCCGATTATATGGAGTATCAAGTCCTTTGACATGACAAAATCTCTGAATTTACCATTAGCTTGAATTTTCATCGCTTTTGGAACTTTAAACCACATCTTACCTGTTGCCAGAACGGCGGCCATCTCCGTGGAACCTATGCCTGTCGAAAAAGCGCCTAAAGCTCCATAAGTACATGTATGGGAATCGGCGCCTACTATCAATTCTCCTGGCCTTGCATGGCCTTTCTCATGAAAAGTCTGATGACAAATTCCTCCATCACCCACGTCATAAAAATTTTTTATTCCTTGTTCCTCTGCGAATTCCCTCATCATTTTTTGTAACGAGGCTGCCCTTATTGTGCTAGCAGGTACCAAATGGTCGAATACCGTCACCACCTTATTAGGATCCCAGACTTTTTGCACACCGATCTTTCTGAATTGGTGGATTGTTAAGGGACCTGTCAAATCATGCATCATAGCCATGTCTATGCTAGCTTCAATTATTTCATTAGGCTCTACTCTTGATTTTCCCGCTGCTTTTGCGAGAATTTTTTCGAAAATATTCAAATCATTTCCCTTCTTTAAGATCAATAATTATTCATGCATCGAAAAAGAGATCTAGTTAGTATTGGCAATGAAGGATACGAGCATAAATCTTAATTAAAGTAAAGAAATTATGTCTCGCATAAAAGATAGAATTCAAGGTTATCAAGTATTATTTCTCTTGACCGGATATTTTCCTTATGAATTTGCCGACTTTTTCTATAGGGTGGTTCTCAAGCTCATTGAATAATTTGTTATACCTTTTCATACTTTCCTCGGGATTTTCGCTCCATTCCCTTGCGAATTCTCCACTCTGAACAAAGTCAACGACTTTTCTCATGTTATCCTTTACGTGCTCATCGACTACTCTAGGTCCTACTGTCATGCCTCCATATTGTGCGGTGTACGATATGGATTTGAACATTTTGGATATTCCTCCTTCGTAAATCAAATCGACCATGAGCTTCAATTCGTTTGCAACCTCGAAGTAGGCAAGCTCTGGTTGATATCCTGCCTCAACGAGAACCTCAAATCCCTTCTTAATTAGTTCTGCAACTCCCCCAGCCAGCACTGTTTGCTCTCCAATAATATCGGTTTCTGCCTCTTCTTTGAAGGTTGTCTCGATCACCCCTGCTTTTGTACTGCCTAAGGCCTTGCACATTGCAAGAATTGTATCTTTGGCCTTGCCCGTATAGTCTTGAGCAACTGCGAATAATGATGGGACTCCAAAACCATCCAAATATACCTCCCTCACTCTTTGGCCTGGGCTTTTCGGAGCGACCATAATTACATCCACGTTTGAAGGTGGTATTATTTGCTTGAAATGAATATTATATCCGTGAGAGAAGCACAGTGCTTTCCCTGCAGTTAAATGAGGTTCAATGTTGTCTTTGTAAATCCTTGGCTGTTCAAGGTCAGGAATGAGTACGTGGATAATGTTTCCTTTTTTAGCAGCTTCTGAGATGCTGAAGGGAGAAAATCCGTCTTCTTCAGCTAGCTTCCATGAATTTCCTCCAGACCTCAAGCCAAGTACTACATCCAGACCAGAATCACGGTAATTAAGAGACTGAGCTCTTCCTTGATTTCCATAGCCAATTACGGCAATAGTTTTATTTCTTAAATATTCTAAATCTGCATCTTTTTCATGGTATATTTTTGCCATTCTAGATTTTTACCTCCTAACTATCTATTCTTACTGACCTCGGCCCCCTTAAGAGAGCCGTTTCTCCAGTTCTAGAAACTTCTATCAGCCCGAAACTTTTAGTTAATTCAATGAATGCATCTATTTTATCCTTGTTTCCAACCAATTCGACGATTACTGATTCGGGAGATAAATCGACTATTCTTCCTCGGAAAGCTTCTACATAATTAAATATATCCGATCTTGTTCTGGAATTTCCACTTTTTAGCTTTATAAGGGCTAGTTCTCTGATCACAGCTTCATCAGGTTCCAATTTTGTCGCTTTCAGAACATCTACCAATTTATCAAGTTGCCCTACTAATTGAATAGCGTCTTTCTCTTCTCCCTTAATTGTTATTGTCATCCTTGCGAGATCTTCACGCTCTGCAGAGCCAATTGCTATGCTTTCTATATTAAAGCCTCTGCGCCAGAACATATTCGACACTTTGTATAGTACTCCGGGTTTATGTTCAACTAATGTAGTTATAATAAAAGTCTTTCCCAATCATATCATCAACCAATTATTTCTTTCAGTGGACGCCCAGCAGGGACCATAGGAAGAACATCCTCTTCAGGGTCTATTGGAACATCTATTACCGTTGTGACCTCACTTTTTAAAGCTTTTTTGATCGAATCCTTGAATTCGTCTAAGGAATTTACGCGAATCCCATCGGCCCCATATGATTTGGCTAGCTCGACGAAATTCGGAATATTCCCAAGCTCTACGGCGGAATATCTATGATTGAAGAATAATCTTTGCCATTGAGCTACCATGCCTAACATTCTGTTATCAAAAATTACCACTATGACAGGAATATCCTCATCTATCGATGTTGCAAGCGAGTTTTCAGTCATCCTGAAACTTCCGTCGCCGGCAATGTCTAATACAGGTACATCAGGTCTAGCGACTTTCGCTCCAATCGCAGCGGGGAATCCATAGCCCATGCACCCAAATCCCCCTGAGGTCAAGAAAGTTCTGGGTTTAATTGCCTTAAAATGAGCCGCAGCCCACATTTGATTTTGCCCCACCTCAGTAGTAACTATGGAATCTAATGGCAGAATTTTTCTAAGCTCCCTCAGAATCCTCGGTGGTGTTAATTCTTTTGAGTAATCCTGGTTTTCATTTGCCTTTTCCTTAACATCCTTAATTTTCTTGAACCACTTAGAATCCTTCTTGGCTATTTTTTCTTTCAAATATTTATTCAACAATGAAAAGGCTTTATCGGCAGTACTCACAATGTCTAAGTCAACTTTTTTGGTCTTTCCTATTTCAGATGGATCAATATCTATATGTATCACTTTCGCATCAGGACAAAATTCTGCAATTTTTCCAGTCGTCCGATCCGAGAATCTGCATCCGACTGCAATCATAAGGTCGGATTCCATTATGAGCTTATTCGCTTCCTTTATGCCATGCATTCCTACCATGCCTAGCGATAGAGGATGGTTTTCAGGAAAACTTCCCTTTCCCATCAGTGTTGTGGCTACGGGAGCGATTAATAATTCAGAAAGCCTAAGTAATTCCTTAAAGGCATTTGAGATGACTATGCCCCCGCCTGCTAAGATGAAAGGTCTTTTTGATTTCGCAATCAATTCAACCGCCTTTTTTATCTGCAAGAGGTCGGGATTTACTGTTGGCTTATAGCCTCTGATTTCAATTTTTTCTGAATAATTCATATTATCCGATTCTAACTGAACGTCGCGAGGTATGTCTATGAGAACTGGTCCGGGTCTGCCGGTATGAGCCAAATAGAAAGCTGTTCTAACTGCTTTTGGTATATCTTTAGCCATTCTAGTTTGGAAGTTATACTTGGTTATTGGAGTGGAAATACCTATTATATCAGCCTCTTGAAAAGCATCCAGACCGATTTGGGACCTAATAACTTGTCCGGTTATGGCAACAACTGGCGAAGAATCTAGATAAGCGGTTGCAATTCCTGAAACGAGATTAGTTGCGCCTGGGCCAGAAGTTGCCATACAAACGCCAACTTTAGAACTGGCTCTTGCATACCCATCAGCCATGTGGGCAGCTGATTGTTCATGGCGAGCTAACACATGCCTTATTTTTGAGTCTAAGAGCGCATCATATACCGGCATTATTGAGCCTCCTGGTAATCCAAAAATCACACTGACTTTTTCTCGTTCCAATGCCTCAATCAATGCTTTTGCGCCAGATATTTTGGTCATGATTTAGAACCACCTCTAAGGGAGTTTTAACAACCAAACAAGCGCCTTATTTATAGTTGCTCGTTTGGCCTTCAAATTACTACAATAAGAACAACGGATAGGAGATCGATGGCTTTTTTCCCGAGTTTATTGAGAGACACAAAGTTATCGTCTTCGATCAATTGTACGGCACACATCCATTATCCGATGAAACGTTATCACTAAATCATTTTTATAAATCTATCGGTCATTCACGCGTTTTTACTCGAATTTCTTGAGAACCAGTCTAGTCTCAGTAGCTACAACGCCTTCGACTTCTCTGATTCTTTCTAAAGTATCGTTCAGTTCAGTAGTCGAGCCTACAATCAAAGAAATTTCAACATCATAATCGCCACTTATCTCATATACTCTATCAACGCCCCTAATGGCTCTAAGCTTTCTAGCTATCGCTGATGTATAGACGTTAGATTTACATTTGATCAGAATCAAAGCCTCGATTTTATGCGGTATCTTTGCTGAGAAATTTTTTCCACTAATTTTTTCACTCAACTCAACCAAGTCTACATCTCTGAATCTAGTAATCCCTGCATTATCCTTTATTGCTTGCACTACCCCTCCAATTTGTTCCTTAGTCAAAGAAATTCCTAGTTTTTCAAGCCTTGATTCGACAGCATGCGCTCCAGTGTATTTGTCGATCATTATGTCCCTATGTCTACCAATCAAATCAGGCGGAAATCCCTCGTAAGTCATTGGGTTCTCAAGTACTCCAGCTACGTGCACTCCAGCTTTGTGAACGAAAGCATTTTCTCCAACTATGGGTGTATTTGAAGAGAGGAAAATTCCACTGAACTTTTCTACCATTAGTGATAAGCTTGGCAATTCGGCAAGATTGATGGTATCTATATCGTAAATGACTTTAAGAGCAACGGCTAACTCGCTGAGAGGCGTTATCCCAGATCTTTCTCCTAACCCATTTACAGTCGCATGCAAAGCAGTTGCTCCCCCCTCAAATGAAGCTAAAGAATTGGCAGTTGCCATACCCAGATCATTATGGCAGTGAGTGTCGAGGTCTACCTTTATCTCTTTACCTAGATCAGAGAATAGCTTCCTAATTTGGGGTGGTTTCATTACACCTACTGTATCTGGAATACTTACTCTATCGGCACCAGATTCTACTGCTGCTTTGCAGATTTTAACTAGAAATGAATAATCGGTTCTTGTTGCATCTTCGGCCGTGAATCTGACTTTAAATCCATTACTGCGGGCGTATTCAATAGCGTCAATTATGATCCTAACTGCCTCGTCTTCCTGCTTTTTCAGCTTATATGTCAAGTGTGTTTTTGAAGTTCCGAAGAATATGGCGATTCTATCCACATTACAATCGATCGATCTGTCAATATCCTTCTTTACTGCTCTGCAATGAGCAAGGATCTCTGAGGATAACCCATCGTGAGCTATCTTTTTTACCGCTTCATATAGATCTTTTGATACATTAGGATCTCCAGCCTCTATCATATCAACTCCAATTTCGCTCAGTTTTCTGGCAATCTCCAGCTTTTCATCAACTGAAAAGTTCACTCCTGGAGTCTGTTCACCTTCCCTCAAAGTAGTATCTAGAATTAGGGGTTTACTATGAATTTTCATTCCTAACACTTTTTTTCCTGTTATGTAGTTCGAAAAGCCTTGTTATGGCTTTTTGATAGATTTGTATGCTATTTAGATAATCGTCAATGATAATATGTTCATTCGGCGTATGGTCTAAATGTGAGTCGCCCGGACCATAGGCCACCATTGGAATTTTCGATTTAAGAGAAAACTCGTTTATATCTGCGGTACCAGTTTTTTTCAATAAAGTCACTCTACTCTTTCTAGTTTTTCTTATAGCCCAAGAAAATGAGCGAACCAAAATTGAATCTTTGTCTGTTTCGAATGGTTCTGCTTTGCTCTCTAAGCTCAAGTTGACTCGAATATTTTCATTTTTTACTCTATATGAATCAACCTCTTCTTGGATCGAATTAAAAACTTGATCAGTAGTCAGTTGGGGTGGAACTCTAACATCCACGAGCATCTCGCAATTAGATGGAGTCATGCTAAAAGAACTCCCTCCACTCATTTTTGTGAGACAATAAGTTGACGAGTAGAATCGACTATCCAACTTTTCTTGAGGCAGATGATGGTTTCTTATGATTTCCCATATCTCCATCCCCTTTTCAATCGCATTATCGAACAACCATGGAGCTGAAGAGTGCCCACTCTCGGTTTCGCAAGAAACTTTCAAATGCAAACTTCCTTTATATCCTATAGTCACGTTATCGACGCCGCTTGGCTCGCCGAATACAGCATAATCAGCGGAAATCCCTTTTTCTATCAAGTTTTTAATTCCTAGGCTTTTACCCTCTTCATCGACAACTCCAGCTAGAATTACTTCACCTGGTAAATCAGCCTCATTTAACCTTGAAATCGTCATAATCATTGCTGCTAGAGGAGATTTCGCATCGACAGCCCCTCGGCCATATAACTTGTCTCCCTCAATACGCACTTCTATTTCGCTAGGTACTGTGTCCATGTGGCCGCAAAGTAGAATCCTAGGCTCGCCTTGACCAATTCTAGCAATTACATTCCCAACATTATCCTTTCTTGCATCGATTCCTAATTCCTTAGTCTTATCTAACAAGAATTGAGATATTGTTGCTTCTTTGCCGTAAGGGCTATATATTTCTAGCATTTTAACTAGAAGATCCAGAGCGTAATCTTTCATTTTCCTCCTCTCTAACAGTCGTTGAGAGGGTTTCCAAAGCTCGATCAAGCTGCTTTTGTGATATCACAAGTGGTGGGAGAAGCCGAACGACATTTCGACCCGCATCCCCAATAAGCACACCTCTCTCTAGGACTTTTAGAATAATTTTAAGGACATCAAATCTGAATTCTATACCTATCATTAAACCCATTCCTCTGACTTCTCTGATAATTCTGCAATCCTCATTTAACTTGCCTAGTTTATTCATCAAGACGTTACCAAGTTTGAAAGCTCTTTCAGGAAGGTTTTCTTTTCTTATTATATCGATTGTAGCCGACCCGACGGCGCAAGCTAATGGATTTCCACCAAACGTTGCGGTATGTTCTCCCAATTTAAAAGAAGACATGATATCCTCTCTTGATGCAGTTACGCCCATTGGTAATCCTCCCGCTATAGGTTTAGCTATACATATGATGTCAGGCGTTACTTTCGAGTGTTCACTAGCAAACATCTTCCCAGTTCGACCTAATCCTGTTTGGACCTCATCGAATATTAGCAGCACCTCTTTTTCATCGCAAATTTCTCTTAACTCTTTTAGAAAATTGGGCGGAGGCACTCGAATCCCCCCTTCCCCTTGAACAGGTTCGACTAGGATCGCGGCTGTTTCTTCGCTAATATTTTCTCTTACTTTTTTTGGATTTCCATAAAGAACATGTTTGAATCCGGGAACTAAAGGCTCGAATGCTTTTCGATATTTTTGATCCCAAGTAGCAGAGAGAGCTCCAAATGTTTTACCATGGTATGCGCCCATCATGGCGATTATTTCATGCTTTTCTTTGAACTTGCGTGCTAATTTTATCGCACATTCAATAGATTCGGTCCCACTATTCGATAGAAATGCCTTGTTTATTCCTTTTGGCGTAATCTCGAAAAATTTTTCAAGAAAAACTGATCTAGCTTCGTTGTACAGCGAACCATGGCATGAGATTAAGAGTTCTGATTGCTTTCTTATCGCCTCAGTGATCTCTGGATGAGAGTGACCGACTAGGGAGACTCCATAATTGCTCAAACAGTCTATGTACTCTTTTCCCCTAGTGTCCCAGAAAAGCGACCCTTCTCCTTTGGCTATCGCAATTTGCTTTTTTGAAAAAACGCTTGCCATATATCTTTTCTCGATATTCATTATCTCTGACTCATTCATGGTTTTACCACTGTCCCAATCTCATGCTTAATCGGCGATAAAATAGGATGCTCGATTAAGCCGGATGATATAACAACTTCCTTTGCGCCTAAATCGATCGCTTCCATTGCGGCGTATACTTTTGTTATCATTCCTGGTCCCACTTTTTCCAGCGATTCTTTAGCCTTGATTGGGCTAATCTTGTTGACTAATTCACCATCAAGCTTCAATCCTTCTACATCTGTGAGTAGTATCAAGACATCAGCTTTCAAACTTCCAGCGATATGTGCGGCCATTCTATCTCCATCTACGTTTAGCGGTTCAAATTTTTCACTTATTGCAACAGGAGATATGATTGGCAGAAAGTTATTTTGGATCAACAAGTTCAAGATCGAAGCGTTGACTTTGATGATTTTTCCAGTATATCCTCCATCAATCGCTCTTTTTCTACCTCTTTCATCAATTACTACGAGCTTCTCCTTTCTTTTTGCATTGATTAAAGAGCCATCCAGGCCAGATAGACCTATTGAATTAATTCCATTTTTCTGTAAAGTCAAGACTATCTCTTTATTGATCTTACCAACCATGGCCATTGTAAAGATCTCAACGGTCTCTTTGTCGGTATATCTGCTCCTGAATCCGCCTGGGGAAACTATGAATTTTTGTTCTTTACCCATTTTGGATGCTATTCTGGTTACTTCCTTTCCTCCTCCATGGACTATAACGACCTGGTTTTTGGCGGTGATTTCTACAAGATCCGATATGAATCCTTGCGATAGACCTTCATTTAAAGTGCTCCCGCCGATTTTTATGATAATTATCATTTGTGTCCCCTACAGAGGATGCATGCTCGATACTTTCAGGCCAGTTTGCTCGTCGATGCCAATCATAATATTCAGACACTGAATCGCTTGGCTCGCTGCGCCCTTTGTAAGATTGTCAATCGCTGCAAATATGACAAGTCTATTTATTCGAGTCTCGTAATCGAATCCAATATCGCAAAAGTTAGTACCTATTGTATTCTTTGGATCAGGATATCTGTATAGTCCCTTTTTGTCTCTTATTAAACGAATGAACGGCTCATTACCATAGATAGACCTAAAGGTTTTCCATAACTGCGACATTTCGACTTCCTTCTTCGTGAATGCATAAATTGTTGATAGTATGCCCCTTACTATGTTTACTGAATGTGGAGAGAATGCGATAGATATAGGATTTATCGAAAGGTTGTTAAGCTCTTGTTCAATTTCGGCGGTATGTCTATGCCCAACAGGTTTGTATGAACGTACACCACTAAAACGTTCAGGGTGATGTGAGGTTTGAGTAGGTGTAGCTCCGCCACCTGAAGATCCAATTTTTACATCCACAACAATCCTATTTGTTTCGATTAACTGTTCTTTAACGACTGGAGCTAAGCCCAATATTGAAGCGGTAGACATGCATCCGCCGCATGCGACAAGGTTAGCATTTTTTATTTCTTTTCTATGAAGTTCTGGAAGTCCATATGTTGCTTTGCTTAGCAAATCTGGGTAGGGATGTTCCCAGCCATACCACCTAACATAGCCGTCTTTATCTTTTAGCCTAAAATCCCCGCCTAGGTCTATGACTTTTAATCCTGCATCTAGTAATTTAGGAACTACATTTACGGAATTGCCATGAGGTAATGCTATGAATGAAATATCGCATTCTTTTACAAAGGAATCTAAGTTTAAAGGTGAGAACTTAAGGTCTGTGAATCCTCTTAAGTTTGGATTTACTCGAAATATATATTCGTTTGCAAATCTCCTTGAAGTTGCAACTTTGACATCGACTTCAGGATGCTGAATTAATATGCGTAGAAGCTCTCCGCCTGTGTATCCAGATCCACCGATAATTCCTACATTCATTTCTTAGATCTCCTAACCGCATAATCTAGAATTAAACCCGGAATATCTGCTCCGGTAGCTGGGACACTATTTCTGAATTCAGTTGTATAATTCACTTCATGTACTAAAAGACCTTTCGAACCTTCCATTAGATCAACCCCATAAACACCGTCGCCAAAAGCTTTCGTAGCACTTATTGATAATTCTTCAATTTCTGGCGTAACTTCGCATTTTTCAACTCTGCCGCCTCTGGCTGTGTTGGTCCTCCATTCGCCAGAACTAGAATAACGATAAATTGCGGCTATTGCTTTATCTCCGATTACGAAGCATCGTATATCTCTTTCTACTCCCTTTATCATTTCTTGAATATAATAAATTTGATATAATGGGAACATACTGTCTCTATCCTCCAGTATGGCTCTGGCTGATTGGGGGTCTTTCAAAGGCGCAACTAGTCTTCCCCAGCTTCCAATTACTGGCTTTATAATCGCAGGGTACCCAACTTTCTCAATAGCATTTAAGGCTGACTTTATGCTGAATGCTAGGAAAGTTTTTGGCACTGGCACATTTGCTTTTACCAATATTAATGTAGCCATCAACTTATTCCCGCATAAGGAAGCGATCTTTGAGGAATTGATCACTGTAATTCCTTTGTTTTCGAGTAGAGCCGATAAATGCACGCTTCGGAAATAGCTTATACACCTTTGCAATGCTACATCGTGAAAGTCCTGCTCATTGTCTGTTATCAAAGCATCCGTATAAAATTCCTCAGCATTATGTAGTTTAAGATTTATTCCTTTCCTTTTTGCAGAATCGATCAGCATTCTTTCTTCTGCACGAATGTAATCATAGAGCATACTGAGAGATGGCAGTCTATTCACCCCAGTCTTCTCTTTCTGCGACTATTCTATTGAGTTCTTTCTCTTTCTCTTGATTAAAACTGACTTCGTATTCTTCCCCACAATCAGGACAGCTTACTATCTCTCCATCTAGAGCATCATCTGGGATCTCTATATCCCCATCACACTCAGAGCATTTGTAATTGACCATGATTTATCTTTCTCTCCCTAGGCATATTTGTCGAATGTAATAATATCGTATCCTTATTAAATTTTTCGTTAAAATTACTTTTTAATTATTACTAAAAACATAAAAATAGAACGTTATTAGTATATAATATAAAGGTTTCATAACCAAATTATTCACCTTGAACGAAATTTAGTCTTATGGAAATTGTTATTAGATATCGATCGTTAAGATTTGTTCGATATTTTAAATTCTATATATACTCAAAATTTAAAAGTGATGACTATTGGATGAAATTGACGACAAGATTATCACTATCCTGAAAGAAGATGGAAGAGTCTCTTATACAGAGATTGGAAAAAAGACAGGTTTATCTGAAGGTGCTGTAAGGCGAAGAGTCAAAACGTTATTAGAGTCCGGTGCAATCAAAAAGTTTACAATTCAAGTTGAAGTTGAAAAAGGTGCCAAGGCTATTGCTCTTCTATCCATAAAACCATCGATTCCGACTTCGGAAATTTCTGGGACATTAATAAAAATAAAAGGCGTAGAAAGTACGTATGAAGTAACTGGAGAATACGATGTAGCAGCAATTCTTTCAGCATCAAATATTATGGAAGTCAATCGCTGTATAGAGGATATTAGAAGAATTGAAGGAGTCACGAATACAAACACTATGATTGTGTTACGTGAATGGAGTAGCGAATCTTAATCGCATTTTATGCTGGCTTCATGCCAGAAGGGTTAGAATTTTTTACGATTAGCGCCCAATCGAGTAGAAGTCGTTAGCTTGCGCTAAGAATATCTATAAAAAATCGCGTGCTTGTTTAACACGCGAGAATCCTAAAAACCCGTTCTATCATACTGGTATCTGCTGCAATATGGGCAATAGTTTACATTCGGATTGCCAGTGTCAACTATTGGCTGACCGCAATACATACATCTTTCACTTATCCATATGCCGCCCCATGACTGGCCGGCCCAGGGATAGTGTGAAGCTCTATATTGCCTGCAGTGGGGACAGTAAGCTTGGCCTGTGTATTGAGTGCTCATCATCTGGTTTCTGCATATTGGACATCGTTCTTCAATATAATTATATGACAAAGTCCATCATTATAGGATATTCAGCAATAGGTATTTAACATTCTCGGTAGACAGAAAATTACTCTCCACAGTCTGAAAGCATAGTCTGTTATATCTATTTTCGCTCAAATATTAGGATATAATTAAAAAGTAATGTCTATTGATTTAACAAAACATTTATAAAACATTCTTTTTCTTTAAAAAACTTCAAAAAAATTTAAAATAATTAAAGAAACTTTAATGATGGTTATCAACCATGGCTAGTTGTAAATGCTCTGAGTGTGATGGGGATATAGAGATCCCAGATGATGCTCTAGATGGAGAGATAGTAAGCTGTCCTGATTGTGGGGAAGAATACGAAGTCAGTTTTAATCAAGAGAAAGAGATTCGTTTGAAAAAAGCCGAAGTCGTGGCTGAAGACTGGGGAGAGTAGTTAAAGGCTTGTCAATTTCTCTATCAATTTTATACGACAGGATTCGATGGGAAGAAAAGACACTATTAGACAAGGCCAAAGAAAAAGGGATAAATGCGAATCTTGTGGATGCCAAGGCATTTCCAGTAAATTTGACAGGTAACTTAGCTGACAAAGATTTTAAGAATTTTGGAAAAGTAGTTCTTCAAAGATGTGTGGGGTATTTTAGAGGTTTACATTTTGCGGCTATTTTAGAATCTAAAGGTATTCCCGTAATAAACTCATTTCAGACTTCTTCATCGTGTGGGAATAAGCTCTTGAGCACTTTGATCCTATCTAAAGCTGGCATACCGACACCTAAGACTTTCGCAGCATTTAGTTCAGAATCCGCCTTGAATGCTATTGAGAAAGTTGGGTACCCTGCGATTATAAAGCCAGTAATTGGAAGCTGGGGAAGGCTGATTTCACTAGCGAAAGATAACTATGGTGCAAAAGCTGTGTTTGAACATCGAGAAATGATGAACAACGCCCTGTTGAGAATATACTATATTCAAGAAATGATAAAAAGACCTCCGAGAGATATCAGAATAATTGTTTTGGATGACGATGTGGTAACGGCAATATACCGAAAGTCGACCAATGACACCTGGAAGACAAATGTTGCTCTTGGAGCTATTGTTTCTCAATGCAAAATAACCGACGAAATTAGAGACTTGGCTATTAGATCTTCAAAAGCCATGGGTGGAGGTATATTGGCGGTAGACGCTATGGAAAGCAAAGATGGCATTTTAGTTCACGAAGTTAATTCGACAATAGAGTTCAGAGGAGCTGCAAGCGTATCTAATGTAGATATTGCAGATATGATATTGGATTATGTTGCAAGAAAAGCTAAGAAATAAGCAGCTTTATAAAGGCAAACTTGTTGCCATTATAGTTCTAATGGGACTTCTTCCTTTATTGTCCTCAGTACTATAGAAGTCTCTGTTCCAACAATACCTTCTATTGTACCTATTTCATCTATGACTTTTGATAACTCCTCAGTGTTCTCCGCTCGTATTTTTAGAACAGTGTAATGGGCTCCTGTAACATCATAAATCTCGCATACTTGGTTCATTCTCGACAACTCCTCTAAGACATTATCGTATACTTTTGGATCAGCTTTAACCATCATGATCGCGGTTGTCCCTTTCCCAACAAGATGTGGGTTAAGTATTGCCTTGAATCCTTTTATAACTCCACTCTCTTGTAACTTCTTTACTCTTAAAAAGACCGTAGCCTCGCTGACGCCAACTTCTTCCGCTATTCCCTTAAATGATCTTCTAGCATCTTCCTGTAATCTGTTTAGTATTAGGCGATCCATTTTATCAAGTTTCGACAAGCGAAGTCACTGTTAGATTATTAAAAAATTTCATTTTTTGTAGTAAAAATTTATAATTCTTTAATATTATGGAAATTTTATTAATAAATCTTGAGACTTGAAAGTCAAGATAAATTGAGAGATGTATCTATGAAAGAAAGAGTAGTTTTGGCTTATTCGGGAGGATTAGATACTTCTGTGGCGATAAAGTGGATTCAACAGAAATATGCTGCAGAAGTCATAACTGTCACGGTTGATCTGGGGCAAGGTAAGGATCTGGAAGATATCAAAAATAAAGCTAACAATTTGAGCGTATTGAAGCACTTCACGATCGATGCTAAGCAAGAATTCGTAAAGGATTACGTATTTCCATCTATAAAGGCTAATGCAATGTACGAGGAAAAGTATCCTATATCCACTGCGCTTTCGAGACCATTAATAGCTTCAAAGTTAGTGCAAGTCGCGAGAAAAGAGAAAGCAAACGGCGTAGCTCATGGTTGTACGGGTAAGGGAAATGATCAAGTTCGCTTCGATATAACAATTAAGTCACTTGCTCCAGAATTAAAGATAATTGCGCCTGTAAGAGAATGGAACCTCTCCAGAGAAGAGGAAATAGAATTTGCGAAAAAGAATGAAATCCCATTGCCAAAAGAGACTGATGCTACTTATAGTGTCGATCAAAATCTATGGGGTCGCTCTATTGAATGTGGAATACTAGAAAATCCGTTGGAAGAACCTCCTGAGGAAGTTTACCAATGGACAACTTCGCCTAGCAAAGCCCCTGATAAACCAGAATACGTTTCGATTAAATTTGATCATGGCATACCGATTGCGATGGATGGTAAAGATATGGATGGATTTACATTGATAGAGAAGGTAAATACCTTGGCAGGCAAACATGGTATAGGTAGAATAGACCATATTGAGGACAGAATAGTTGGGATTAAATCAAGAGAAGTCTATGAATGTCCAGCAGCACAGCTTTTAATAGACGCGCATATGGATTTAGAGAAGCTTGTCCTCACTCGCCACGAATTCAGATTTAAACAACAAGTAAGTAATGAGTGGGCTTACTTAGCTTACTCTGGTCTTTGGATGGATCCTTTAAAAAATGCTTTAGATTCTTTCATTGAGGAAACTCAAAAAAGAGTTACAGGAGAAGTCAGAGTCAAGTTGTATAAGGGAAGTTTTCGTGTCGTGGGCCGATCTTCTAAGTTCTCGCTTTATAATGTGGATTTGGCTACTTATGGTGTCAAAACTACGTTTGATCAAATGTGGTCGCCAGGATTCATTGAAATTTGGGGCTTGCCGACAAAAGTCGCGAATTTGAAAAAGAGAAATCAATCTTAAGAATAATTTGAAAATTCTAAAAAGCCAATCTAAAGCTATATTTGTTCAGCCTAAGACTTATACGATTGGAGTGCACGTAACCTCTTCACGACATTAGGATGCGTTGAGAATAACTCCATAATTCTGTCGGTTGTAGATACTTCTCTGGAAATTATTTCTCGTACTAATCTTTGATCAGTCAGGTGCCTTCTATATCTTGAAAGTTGCACCATATCGGTAGCTGCTTTATCTGGATCATCTATAAATAATGATTTGAAACTGCTCAGATTGCTTCCTCTTTTTTGCTTCATTCTCAACTTCCCTGCTGAGGAGACTATTTTAGCCAAACCCTCAGAGAGTTTTCTTGCACCATCATCAACAATTGAAACACTTTCTCTGTCCGCATAATACTCTCTAAGTCTGCTCAATCCTAGAACGAAGAGGGATAAAATCCAATAAAGAGCCATGCAAACCATGCCTATAAGGGCTGGAACTGCTCCTTGTTGTCTCTGACTTCCACCATACCAAGAGGATATAAGTAGTGAATATCCCAAGAAGTAAAAAATTGCTGGCAATACCGAGGCAAACATCATTATCTGGACATCTCTGTGCTTCAAGTGACCTAACTCATGCCCTAGAACCGCTTCTACTTCTTCGGTCTCAAGTTCCTTCAATAAACCATTAGTTACAGCCACTCTACTTCCTGCTATTGGAGATCCATAAGCGAATGCATTTGGAATTGGGAGATTCGCCAACATCACTTTTGGCATTTTGATTTTTGCTCTTTTACTAAGCCTTTCGACAATATTGTACAATTTTGGCGAATCTGAGCGGTTAATCTCTTTAACACGATACATTTTATTAATTAGATAAGGTGCAAACAACCATTGTGCTATATTGAATAATATAACAAGTATACCAATTGAAAGGAGATCGGATACGCCAACAAAAGTAAGGAGGACAGTAAAGAATAATGTAGATAGGCCGATTAATAACGCCAGAGTACCTATCATAGAGAAGCGTAATTTCAATAAACTCAATTTATCTTCCTCTATTCTCACGCATTACTGTTTTTATATTTAAATTTAACGAATGACTTTTGTAGATTCCTGACCGCTTTAAATAGCGAAACATTGATAAAATAGTCTGGAACGCTTTAATTAAGATGATTAGGCGAATGCGGGTGAAGCGATGTCAAAACCATTTTTTGTAAAATTTCAAGTTCCAAAAGAAATCGCAGACAAAGCCTATCAAGTCTTGCAAATAGCTAGGGATAGTGGTAAAATAAAAAAGGGAACAAATGAAACGACAAAGGCAGTTGAACGCGGAGTCGCAAAGTTAGTATTGATTGCTGAAGATGTAGATCCTCCCCAAGTTGTAGCTCACATACCAATTCTCTGCGAAGAAAGAAAGATAGCGTATCTATACGTTCCAAGCAAACAAGAACTCGGACAATCTGTTGGATTAGATGTACCATCTGCAACTGCCTCGATAGTGGACCCGGGCGAGGCAAAAGATGCTTTAGATGAATTGGTAAAAGCTTCTGCAAAATCGAGGAAGAATGGCGGGTCTTCTTAGTTGAGTTCGGAGAAACAAAAAGAGAAAGTAGAAGGAATTTTAACTCCTGCTGAAGTCACCCAAATAGTTGGGAGAACAGGAACAACTGGCGAAGTAAATCAAGTTAGAGTAAGAGTTCTTGAAGGAAGAGATAAAGGACGAATTCTAATTAGAAATGTCAAAGGACCTGTGAGACTCGGAGATACGTTGATGCTAAGAGAGACCGAAAGAGAGGCTAAAAAGATAAGGTAATCTGGAGAATTTGGTATTGCCTAAGACTTACAACTGCTCATTTTGTGGCAAGAAATTTTCTCCTGGGACTGGATTAGCATTAATTCGGAATGATGGTTCAATTCTTTATTTTTGTTCAAATAAATGCAAAAAGAATATGGTGGTTCTCAAGAGAGATCCAAGAAAATTGAAGTGGACAGAGTACTACGGAAAAGAAGAAAGATAGGAAGGACAAAGAGTTATTGAGTGAAAGGACTTTCGTTCTCCTTAAACCAGATTCAGTAGCAAGAGGTTTGATAGGAGAAATTTTGAGTAGAATAGAAGAAAAAGGACTCAAAATCATTGCCATGAAATTAGTGAAAATGGATGCAGATTCGGCTGGAGAACTTTACTCAATACATAAAGGAAAAAAATTCTATAACAAATTGATTGAATATGTGACATCTGGGCCAGTTGTTGCAATGGTTGTGGAAGGAATAAATGCTGTTGTATTGTTAAGAAAGATTGTTGGGGCCACCGATCCCGATAAGGCTGAAAAGGGATCAATAAGGGGCGATTATGGCACGGATATTACTATTAATTTAATTCATGCGTCAGATAGTCTTGGAACCGCGAAAAAAGAAATGAACATTTTTTTTAAACCTGATCATCTGATATCCTATTAAAAGGACTTTTCTTTTAAGCAAAAGGAATAAAAATCCTAGTCAATTTCTTATTATTCTTGCATTAAGGACCTTCATCAATTCGAATAGTCCGTATAATATTGGAGACTATGAATAGAGGAGAAGATAAATGGCTCTGCGTCAACCCATTGTCGTGGTCTTAGGCCATACGTCGTAGATCAAATTTGTATGCTACGGTGGGTCAAGTTGACCATGGCAAGACAAGTATATTGGATAATATCAGAGGTACTTCAGTAGCTATGAGGGAACCAGGTCAGATTACCCAATGGATAGGCGCGAGTCTTTTACCTGCTGAGGTCCTGAAAACGATTTGTAAACCTTACCTAAAACATTACAAATTCAAAGTAAATATTCCTGGTCTCCTTTTCATAGACACGCCAGGACATGAGAGCTTCTCGAATTTGAGGAAAAGAGGGGGTTCTGCAGCAGATATAGCGATCCTCGTAGTGGATATC
The DNA here is from genome assembly GCA_964346435.1 of uncultured Candidatus Bathyarchaeia archaeon. Lineage (GTDB taxonomy): Archaea > Thermoproteota > Bathyarchaeia > 40CM-2-53-6 > RBG-13-38-9 > JAOZGV01. The sequence continues at coordinate 24,590 of CAYFUV010000214.1, forward strand.
AATAAAGGAGTGGAACCTCAAACATTAGAATCAATTGAGATTTTGAAATTATATAAGACTCCATTTATGGTAGTGGCAAATAAAATCGATTTAATTCCTGGTTGGCGAAGTAAAGATGGAGAAGGATTCTTAAATGCTTTGAAATCTCATCCTCCTGAAGTACAAAAAGATTTAGAAAACAAACTTTACTCTTTAATGGGTGCGTTATCAAGATCCAGTTTTAAAACTGAAAGGTTCGACAAAATAAAAGATTTCACTAAGTATGTAGCCATCGTTCCTACAAGTGCTAAATCTGGCGAAGGTATACCGGAGCTCCTGGCTGTACTTGTGGGATTGACTCAGACTTTCATGAAGAAAGAATTAACGACAGTAAAAGGTGCCACCAGAGGTACTGTTTTGGAAGTGAAAGAAGAAATCGGATTAGGAACTACAATAAATGCCATAATTTATGACGGAACTCTAAGAATCGATGACCAAATAGTAATTGGAGGATCGGAAGGTCCAATCATTACCGAAATAAGGGCCATTCTTATTCCTAAACCTTTGGATGAAATCAGAGATCCGAAAGATAAATTCTCTACTGTAGATAGAGTTGATGCAGCAGCTGGCGTTAAAATTGCGGCGCCAAATCTTGAATTCGCTGTGGCTGGTTCTCCTTTATTTGTTGTTACTAAAGGAATTGAACCAGATGACTACGTTAAATTAGTAAACGAAGATATTGAGAATTTGAAAATAAAAACAGACAAACAAGGAGTGATCCTTAAAACCGATACACTGGGCTCATTAGAAGCTATTGTGAATTCTTTGAACAATAATGGAATTCCCGTTAGGTTGGGGGATATTGGCGATATATCGAGAAGAGACATAGTAGAAGCCGAGACTGTAATGCAGAAAGACAACTTATTGGGCGTTGTTTTGGGATTTAATGTGAAAGTTCTTCCAGACGCAAGAGAAGAAGCTATGAGAGTAAAAATACCTATTTTTCAAGAAATAATAATTTACCGATTGATCGAAGAATATACAGAATGGATGGGAAAAGAAAAAATTGCTGGGATGGAGGCTGCTTTGGATAAGATCGTTAGGCCTGGCAAAATTAAGATTCTTCCAGGATGTACTTTTAGAAGAAGCAAACCAGCGATAGTGGGTATAGAAATCCTAGCTGGAAGAATTAAACCTAATTATACGCTCTTGCATGAAAATGGGAAAAAAGTCGGAAATATATTGCGTGTTCAAGACAAAAAAGAAGATTTGAATGAGGCTAAAATAGGCATGCAGGTTTCTATATCGATCGATAATGCTATAGCAGGTAGGAATATCTTTGAGGGCGATATTCTATACGTGGATGTTCCAGAGTCACATAAAAGGATACTGTTGAGCAAATTTAAGGATAGCTTGGATCTTGATGAAATAGATTTGATAAACGAAATGAAAGAAAAATTTCCAAATCTTATATGAATCAACATAGCGCGCGTCACGCAAAGAAAAGAAGTGGCAGGACGCGTGAATTATTTGACTGGGGATTCACCTCCTTGGTTTAAGCACGCGATTGATTAAGTGTGCAGCGCCTTGGCGGAGTTCCCCTAAGACGGGCAGTAAATCATCTCGAGAGAATAGATGAAAGTGTTTCTTGGAGAGCATTCGTCCAAGATCTCCTAGACTACTGGGTTGACCATGAGTAATGCGGTTAAAAACGGTCTCGAGACTCGAAATTTCTCTAATGTAATACACACCATGTTGATACTTATCAGTAGCGGAAATATCTTTTCCAAGCGCATCACTGTAAGCTGCGAATATGTCATCTGCCCCACAGGCACGACCCATATAGCTATCACCTGTACTTCGGGCGTTTACCTCGAGAAGTTTCATCGCGTCATCTCGAACGTCTCTTTTGAATTCAGCGTCGAATATGCCACGATAGTGAAACCGTTTAATCCACTTGAGAAAAGGTTGGGTGAAGTCCACGACGCTTGCTCTAGGGATTGTGACGGCGATCGACTCGTTGGCGAACATGCTGGGTTGCCAAATCTTTTGCAATGCGATGAGTACTTTGAGTACGCCGTGACGAGTAATATAGCCCCTAACGATATAGCCGTTTTCAGTGGGACCTGCAACGATTTGTTGCGCCATTACCTCAACATGACGTTTCTGAGCTAACTGAAGGTAATACTGCAGTTCCCGAGGCGTCCTCGCAAGAAAGCCTTTCCCCTGAAAATACTGACTAAAGATCTGCGATTGCGCTGGGCGTATATACACAGGAAAAGTCACATTACGAACCAGCTCCTTAAATGAAGTATCTTCCGAAAAGAACGTCTCGGGATATGGAATGTCTGAGTTTTGTAGGGATCGATAGAATTTCGACTTAATAACCATGCGTTCCACCGTTTCTTGATCAGGGATTACTGTGTAATGATGGTTCAAGGCACTATAGAGACGAGCAAGTGTGAGGATCGCTGTGTCCGATGTAGCAAATAAGACACAATCATGATCTACATGGCGATAAACTGCATCGAGAACCCGCTGCATTATCGTCGAATCATCTTCGACGTGTGGAATAATTGCATAGCCCGTACAGTATTTTGAGTAGCAGGTTAGCTCGTAGGGATTGCTTGTCACGCAATAGATCGGAATCCCACGACTTCCTAGGTTTCGGGCGATGCCTAGCCCGTTTGAACTACCTCCGCCAAGAATAATTACTGGATGTTTGACCATAATTAAACCAACTGCGCGCGCTTGCAGATATGTCTCTGATCTTAATCATATTATCTACGATTTTTCACGCGCGTGGCAAGGTAGGCAATTCTGGTAATATAATACTTCGCACGCGCGAGTACGACGACTTGATTCTCGTGCAAGTTATATCCAATCAGAGTCGCCGTATTGATAATGTAATCGATGAACTGGTATTTTTTGTATGTCATCCCATTCGTTATTCTATTTTATATTTTGGAGAATAAGATATAGGACATGCCTGCTGTTAATAAATCCTGTAAGTTTATGCTTACATGAACAGAAATATACATAGTATTTTTAAGTTTCTATTGTAGGTTCTACTCCCTTAATTGAATGTAGCGCGCAGCGCAGCGCGGGCGCTACTGTGCAGAATATTCACTGGCGAATGGGTGTTAGTTTTAGTAATTCTTGCAACAGAATATGAATGAAATCGCGCGCTTTTGAACAGTCGAAAGGAAAAGAAGATTAATATAGCATAGTTTATTAGAAATGACTGCTCAGAGAGTGTTTCATATCGATGCCAAATTTCAAATTAATTGTGTCAGATCCCAAAACTGGAAAAGCTCAGACGATAGAGCTTGATGAGCAAAAATCACAACCATTGATGGGGCGAGAAATAGGTGAAGTTATTGATGGGCCTGTCATCGGCGTAAAGGGTAAAGTCAAAATAACAGGTGGATCGGATAAAGATGGAATGCCCATGAGAAGCGATATCCTTGGGGGAGGGAAAAAATTTATAATATTGTCGAGTGGAGTGGGGTTCAAATCAAAAAGAAAGGGCATGAGAAAGAGAAAAGTTGTTAGAGGAAAAATGATAACTGAGGATACTTATCAAATCAATATGGTTATTTCTGGGAAAGACGACACTAAAAGTAAAGACACTAAAGGTAAATGATGAGGGGATAATATCTTATTGAAACTAAAAATTATTGATGAAAAATATAACCCTCTTATGAAGAGAAAAGAAGTGAATGTCGAAGTCATTCATCAAAAGACAGGAACACCAGATAGAGTCGCTTTGAGAAAAGACCTCATCAATGAATGCAAATCAAAGGAAAGTAATTTATATATTATTAGTGTTCTAACCCAGACTGGAACTAACAAATCTATATGTTATGCTGAGATTTATGATGATGCAGATTATTCAAGAAAAGTAGTTCCTAAGCACATAATAAATCGAAACTTCCCTCCTAAAGAAGAAGAAAAAACCAAAGAAGAGAAACCTCCGGCTGAGAAACCCTCCAAAGAGGAGAAGGTTCCGGAAGAGAAACCTTCTGAAAAGCCACCAAGCGAGAAACCGCCTGAGGAGAAAGTGAAGAAAGAAAAACCCAAAGAAGAGAAACCTCCGGCTGAGAAACCCTCCAAAGAGGAAAAGGTTCCAGCGAAGAAACCTCCTAAAGAGAAAGCTCCGAAAGAAGATGCTGTAAAGGAAGGGGCTGTGGAAGATAAATCGGTAAAGGAGAAGAAATGAATATCGCGTGATGATTAAGAATGAGCTGGAAAGATAAAAAGAAACTAAAAAAATCAAAAGAGAAGCTTCCAAAAGAA
>CAYFUV010000215.1:0-22830 GCA_964346435.1 uncultured Candidatus Bathyarchaeia archaeon
CACATTCTAATATCGCTTTAGACTCTTTAATTCTCGGAACTTTCACCTTTTTAGATTCCTCTGAATGAAAATTTTGTTTGGCCCAAAGTTTATCCCCTGGTTTATGTCTTACTTCACAATTGACAGCTTGTTGGCCATAACTCTCTGATATAATACAAACTACAAATTCGCCTGTTCTCTTCGAGTTGATGTAAGTAAATTTATGCTTACCTCCTATTCCTACTCCAATTAATGGTGGATCAAAACTGAGCGGATATACCCATGAATAAGGCGATGAATTCAATTCTCCTCTTTCATCCAAAGTATTAACTAAAACGGTCAGTCTGGGTGATATCAATCTAACTACTCTTGAAAGTGGAATCTCTACCATAAAACACACCAAAATATATTTAGTTCTAATAAAATATTCAATACACTTTTTAGTTTTAATTTATTGTATCCTATTATATAGAGTAGAAGTGATGAAGATTGGCAAAATCTTATCCAAAATTCAAGTTCTCAAACCGTTTGCCTAATGGTGATTTTCTTACCTTAAGTATTTGGCCAGGAAAGAAAGACCCATCGGCTGAAGTTCTGACCATTCAAGTAAGGCATCTGGAAGACGAAGAATGGATAACTATGGGTAGATTAGCAATCTATAGAACTCCAGATGGGGGTTATTCACAGCTTCCTGACCGCCCCCCTCCAACGAAAGAAAAAGAAACAGAGATTAGTTCTCCAAAAGAAGAAGATCTTTTAGGAGATGCATTATCAGACTAATCATACACGTTATTGTTAGGCTTAAAAAGCGTTTGGTTATTGACCAATTCTTTATAATTTTATTATTTTTTATATACCATTTTATATCGACTTGAAGGATAAGTTTTAAATATATTGTAAGCATTTCTACGCTGCAATTATGCAATGCTCTAAATGCAATGCGGTCATGGACGACTATTGTCGTGTGGTTTACAATGGAAAATCCTCAAAATCCGAAAAGCCAGCGCTTCTATACAGGTGCCCAAGATGCAGATCGATGACCATAGTTGAGCTCGATGAGAATGGTAGAGGTAACGGAAAAGTGTTGTATAATGGTAGAGAATACATAAAAGAAACACAGGCGCGACAAATTCCTTTGAATATCACAAAAACTATACATAAATCATTATCCAAACGTGCACGAGCTATTACTAATTGGTTAAATCAGTCGAGTACTCACGATGATTTCAGCTAATTACTCAGACATGCTTTTCTTCTTTCTCTAAAGTTTTTATTTTAATAATATGTAATGCGACGCCGATTCCTATTAAGAATAATATGAGCTTTCCTATGAAAATTGGCATTATATAGATTGCAGCGTAACCTATCGTTACCCATAATAATACTATAGAAATAACCTTGACCTTTAGTGGAATTCCTTTTCCTTCTCTGTAATTTTTAATATAGTCTCCAAAAAGCCTATTATTCAAAAGCCAATTGTAGAATCTTTTTGATCCTCTTGCATAACATGCAGCAGCTAGTAAAAGAAAAGGCGTAGTAGGTAAAAGAGGTAAAAATATACCAATAACTCCAATTCCTACAAAAAAAGTCCCTGAAATGATCAATAAAATTCTTAACAATCTATCAGATGCTTTGACACAAGCGCTCATTTTCTTAGACTTATCATATAAATAAAAAACAAATAATTCTTCCTGAATTTCGAAATATATTTAAAACTAACACTCGACCACATTTGACACTCATCTTTAAATTTTTGTTTTCCTTTTTTCATTATCAATTTTTGAAGTGGTTATTATAGATGGCTGAGGAACAATTCTTCCCAATGTTTATGAAAAGATTACGGGAAGAAGTCAAAAAACTTCAAAAGAAAAAACAACCTTGTAATCCATTTTCACAACGAATTTATAAGAATTATTGGAATTCTTACGACAATTACGAAGAATCCGACCATCCAATAATTGCCTGTGATGGTAGCTTGGGGAGCTCATCCTTTTCTGGAGGTGTAATATTCTGGGTTGCCAGGGCGATAGCACATACTTACGTTAAGGAAAACTTAGTTCAAAGAATCCCAGAAGTGGAAGTGAAAGGGGATTACAGGCTTGATCCGCGCGCACGATCTTTGTTCATGAAAGCAGTAGAACTTAAAACCTTAAAAAAAACCATTCAAAGGGCAATAGAAGAATATGGAAAAGCATTCGCGATTTATGACGGTAGCTTGTATCTTACATTTTCCCACCACACTCCTATTTTAGAAGCGACAAAAGAAGTTCTTAACGAATATGTAAGAGAGCTTTCCTCCTTATTGGCTCTTGGAATGAAGGATAATGTGAAGATTCTTGGCGTAGCTAAAGATAGCGACATATCATATCTTAGAAGTCATATAATGAGCTTAGAATTATTGAAAAATGAGATTGGCGGATTAAGCTTATATAGAAATATTAAACAAATGAGGGAGGAAATAGCGAAACGAGGGCCATTGAATTCAATACTTCTCAAAGACTACGTAAATGAGATGCAAAACGATGAATCAGATGAATCATGTTACGATAGATTAATGAATACATCCGGTTTTACTACTCCACTTCTATTAGCTCCCCAAACATGTTATGTTATACAAGAAGATAAGGAAAATCGTAGGCATTGGAGCGAATCACGGTTCAGAAGAAGTTCGTCAAGAACCCTAGTCCCACTTTTTAAAGAAATAGATAAAACATATGAACTTCCGCCAATTGCCCTTACTTATTGGAAACCTAAACATGGACTTAGAACTTACAGACTAGATATACCATCAAATCTTCTGGGCTATAATATTAAATGTGATGACCTAATAAAAGACGAATTTGTAAGCTCAAAAGCCATTGCATCAATGAAGGATCTAGTAGCGATCTTGAATTGGCTGGATAATGAAGCATATGGAATAAGGCCTTTGGTTGATGTCGATGAGATTACAAGGCTTATTCGTAGCAGATATAAAAGTGCCTACGAACCCGCTATACAAGAGGAGTTAAAACTACACGGACTAGATTTCAAGTCTAGAAAGAGGAATGCGAGAGACGATCTCATGAGGAGATATTGATTGGAAGTTAGTGAAAAAGAAATTGGGAGAGTATTAGAGGCATCAACACCTTTAGGATTCTTGTTTAAGGCAAATATTGATTCCTCTATAGCGTTACATGATTATGTTGTAGTTGAAGTTAATGAGTTGATAGAAAAAAAGACGGAACCGATTCAAGTTCTTGCTGAAGTAACTAAGCTTGTGGCTAAGAATCCTTTGGCGACAGAATCAATGGCACTTGATCAAAGGAGTGACCTATACTCATATAAGATTTTGGAAACTGAAGTTCTAGGCTACTTAGATGAAAATGGACGGATTTCCAGGCCGAAATCAGCCCCTAATCCCGGAACACCTGTTTTTAGGGCTGATAGCAAGAATCTACAACAATATTTCAAAGGCACGGAAAAAGAAATTCCAATTTATATAGGTCATTTATTAAGGGAACCTGAGGTTCGTGTTCCGATTCATCTTCAGGAAGGACAATTTCATCTAGGTATATTCGCTGCTACAAGGGCAGGTAAATCCTATTTGGCTGGTAAGATTATCGAGGAAATATTGGATAAAACGATTTTTCCAATAATCGTGGTAGACATCCATGGCGATTATGTAAAAATGGATCAGGAGGGAGAAAGTGGATCCAGACATGGTCTATTCAATTTAATAGTATATCAGCCACAAGGTTCACCGAAAATTGATGGTCTAACTGCTGAGCAGAGGGAATTAAAAATTGGTTTCAAACAAGTTACCACCGACGCAATACTTATGATGTTAGGGAAAATTGGTGATATTCAGAGTAATATTATGGAGGAAATTTTAGAGGAGTTAGGTAAGAGCGATAAACCCTATGGTATCAACGATGTCATATCCGTCATAGAGTTTAGGTTGAAAGAAGTGGATGAAAAAGGCAAACCAATTCTTAAAGGCTCAGAAAGGGGAAGTCATATCGGTCTTTTACGTCGTTTAAGAGGTCTTGCAAGGTTCGTTCCATTTACTGAGGAAGAGGTAGACATAGGAAGCCTATTTCAGCCGAAGGCTCTAAGCGTCATTTGCCTTAGTGGATTGAGAGCCAGTATTCAAGATTCATTAACCGCAGCCATAATTGATCTGGTATTCAAAAATCAGATCTCGATGAAGGATAATAAGCCCGAGGATTTTATTCCCGTCTTCCTTTTTATAGAGGAAGCTCATAGGGTAGCCTCAGGTGGAAGCAGATTCGCTGTAGAGACTATATCTACAGCCATCAGAGAAGGTTCAAAATATGGTTTCTTTCTAAATATAATTAGTCAAAGACCGAGAAGTATCGACCAAGACATTCTGAGCAATATAGGGAATTATGCGGTACTTAGGATAACCAATGCTCAAGATCAACATATCATTGAAAGCGCTAGTGAAAGTTTCTCTCATAGGCTTGTAGAGGATCTTCCGGCATTGAATCAAGGAGAAGCAGTTCTAGTTGGGCCTTTCGTTTCACTTCCTGCTCATATTAAAGTATTGAAAAGAAAGACATTTCATCGTGGAATTACACCAAGTCTTTACGAGATTATGCAGAATATCAAGGATAGAATAAAGAATTGGGACAAGAGTTGGAAGTAGTAGGGTATTACTATTGAAGATAGGACTAATTGCTGACACTCATGTCGGAAGGAATATTCCAAGAATAGTCGGAGAACTTAGGCGAGAAGCGTATAGGCATGCTTTTAGTAAAGCCATAGACATCTTTGTAGAAGAAAGCGTTGACTACGTTATCCATGCAGGAGATCTATTCGAGAAAAGGAGCATGACTCCAAACGACTCCATGTTTGTAAAAAATGAATTTCATCGTCTTATATCTTCTATCAAGAAGAACGACGGGAAAGAAGTACGAGTTCTGGTTGTAAGGGGCAATCATGACGGCATCTCGGACAATAGCGCGTTAGAATACGTAGCGCATCCGCTTGCGGAATACCTAACGGTTCTAGGAGATAGGACCTTAAAAGGAGAGTTGGAGCTATTTAACGATGGGAAATTATCCGCTGTTGCGATTGGCTATCATCCATATATAGCTTCTAAATTTGACGATATCAAGAAAATTATAAAAGAGAGCCTATCCAAAGCATCCAGTAATCGCTTTTTAATACTTCATACCTTCATAGAGGGCTATCACGATCTTCCACCCGGAATTCCAAAACATAGTATTTTAAAATTATCTGAGCTAAAAGATTTGAATGTTGAATACATAATCTGTGGCCATCATCACGCCAAGAAAGGCTCAATGAAAATAGATGGAAAACACCTTATCACTCCCGGGGCGACAGAAGCAATAGATTTGGCTGATAATGGAGAATATGGCGTCTCAATTCTTGAAGATAATGGTCATAGATTTATACCTATAGATCCGCTACAAAAGATCCAGAACATTAAGGTATCATCCAAAGATGCTATCAAATCATTGATTTGGTTCAAAGAGAAGGCAGAAGCCGAAATAGAATCGTATGCCTTAGAATTGGATTCTTCTGGTAAGAGGGGCATACTTAGAATGTTGTTAATTGGCAAAAGTGAGGAGGATCCATATAGATTGGATGTTGAGTTAGACGGCTTTATCGCTAAAGTAAAAGACTCAATCTCAAATTTAATACACGTTCAGGTGGAAAATAGGGTAGAAAACATAAAACAGACGTTCCATAAGCCATTGGGAGGACAGGATGCATTTCTCTGGGAGTCTATGAAACCATTAGGCGATTTGATTGAAAAAGCGATGCCAATAATCGAAGACGTCGAAATGACATTAGAGGAGAAAGCAAGTCAGAGGACTGGATTATTAACAAAATCCGACAGGCAGCCTTTCGTGGAAAAATGGATGGAAACATTGAAGGAAAAAGTGAGAAAATGAGCGCAGTAATAGAAGAACTGAGGCTAAATAATTTTGAAGGGTATAAAAAAGAGGAGATAAGATTTACCGATGGCCTAAATTTAATAAAGGGCAGAAATTCTACAGGCAAATCCTCCCTTCTTGATGCCTTACTCTTCGCATTATACGGCGAAATACCAGGCGTTCATAAAAAACTACTTGTTTCAAGACTGCCGGGCATCGGAGAATTGGTTGTTTATATTAGATTTAGGAATCCAGCAAATAACTCAATCATAGAAGTATCCAGATTAGGAAAGCTTGATAAAAGCGGAAACTTTCAGACTTCAGAACTAATGCTTTCAGTTGATAAAAAAGAGATTGAAGTTGAGAGCGATGAGGATTTACGTAGAAAGGTGACGGAAAATATTAATGCCTCTTTAAGGAAATTTGCCAACATCATTTATGTTAGACAGGGCAGATTACAGGACATTCTTGAGCCTCGTCGAGAAGATATGGATCCAATTATCCGTTTGACCGTTCTTAAAGAACTGAAGGAACAGGTGGATGAAACGAGGAAGGCATTTGAGAAACATGAAGGAAGGGATGTCCAAACAGATTTGGAGAATATTAGAACATTAATTATTCCACAATTGCAGAAGAGCATAGAGGAATTGGAAAACGACATCCCAAATCTACAAGCAGATATGAAACGATTAAGAGATATGATAAATAAAGCCGAATCGCCAGAACTTTTGAAGCTTTTAAAAGAAGTGAAAGCAAGAGGAGAGCTTGAAGAGGATTTAAGGAACCTAAAGAACACGTTTCAAAACTACCTTTCGCAAGCAGATGTAGACTCATGGGATGCACTTCGAAAACAGATTGAGAAAATGAAAGAAGAATATGGAGAAATGGAAGAACAGCTAAATAATTTAGAGAAAGAAGTTCGAAAACTTCAAGAAACATGGAGTTCTAATAGAGGAAAAGCTAGCGCCATTCAAGACGAAATCGATAAGCATGAAAAACTCTTGAGGGAGGAATTTATCGTATGTCCTACTTGTGGTCAAGACTTGAAGGCTGAAAAACTTCTGGGGATCCTTGAAAGTAATAAGAATAAATTACAGTCATTAAGGTCAAAAGAAAAAGAACAAAAAATTGACTATGAAAAACAAAATGAGAATTATAAAAAATTGAACGAAAAAATTACACTTCATACAAAAGCGATTGAGAATCTTGGGACTATAGATGATCGCTTAAAGGATTGCGTGATAAAGAAGAAGAGGATCGAGGATGAACTTCTTGAATATGAAAAACTTATTGATAAAAATCTGAAGATCCTAGGATTACCACTTGAAGTTAAGGATCCGGAATTAAAGGTTAAAGTGGCTCAACGGTTACCATTAGAACCCGACCAGCTTTATGACAAAAAGAAGGAGTTAAGAAGGAAAGAGGACGACCTCAATAGAAAGATTGAGAAAAGTGATGAAACGAAAGAAAAGTTAAACGCTAACAAAATAAAAATAGCTCAGTTAGAGGAGAGGCTTAAGGCAGCTGATCTAGGAAGGCAACTTTATGAAACGCTTGAGAGAGCAATTGAAACTAGGAGGAGAGACGTACTCAGGAAAGTAGAGATCAGGGCATTATCTTACTATAAACGAATGACAGATCAGCATGATTATGATTCAATAAAAATTGATCCTGAAACCTATATTGTAAACGTACATCCAAAAAACCTCACCGAGTACATCCCTGCCAAGAGAGACGGCGGCGGACATCAGACTCTTATAGCCCTAGCAGTAAGGTTTGCCCTTCTTGAGGAATTGGGTTTTAGAAATCTTTTAGTCTTGGACGAGCCCACATATGGCGTGGATTCTGAAAATCTTCCACAATTAGCTGACTATTTGGGGGAAGCATCTCGTATGGTTTCACAGACCATTTTGGTAACTCATCATGATATATGCGAAGAAGAAGCCTCAAATATTATTGAAGTAAGCAAAAATGAAAACGGAGCATCCTATATTAAAACAAAATTCTAAATTATTGACTCCTTCAGTAGCTTTTCAATTGGAAGTCAAGAAGGTCAGAAACGCTTTCTTTCCATCAATCACTTAGATTCAAGATTTCTGAAATGGACAAAGGATACGTTAGTTATGTATAAGTGTAATAAACTTAAATTGCGAACTATTAATGTCCGTTAGGTAAAAATTAAACAAATATTTTTTTAGCGAAAAGGATAAAATTAACAATTATGTATAGGGAGAAACGTATACGCACAATAAAAGAATTGAGAGAGTATATTTACGCTCTAGACGAAGATGAAGGTATAAGGATTTTTGGTAGAGTCAAAGGTTTTGTAAAAGGGGGCTTCATTTTCGTAGGAATATATATGGGAAGATATTGTGTTAGAATTTGTGATAGAGTATGGGATCGCAAACGCAAAACTTTTTTAGTTGGTAAAAAAAGCAAAAATCTATATTTTTTGAAAATAGAGGATCTGTTTGAATTTTTACAATCAAATATTGAGCGTCCAATAAACGCTTGGCTCTATTAAGAAAGCAAATGTCTTATTATCACTTTATAATATTCCAAGAACATCTGCCAATCTGCGTATCGATTCCAAGGATTTCATTCTAGCACATTCATTAATCTCATTATTATTTTTCGCAAAATTATCAAGTATTTTTGCCATTCTTTGAATGGTTTTTAATGCTTTTGGGGTGTTAAAATCATCATCCAATGAATTTTTAAAAGCAGTTTCTAGTTTTTCTAAATTCTTGATGAGTTTTAATTTATTAGATGGATTGCTTACGGTAGGTAGATTTTCAAAATTTTCGATCGACTTCGTAAGACGTTGCAGTTTCTCTCTTGATTTTCTCAATTTAGCCTTGCTGAAATTAATCGGTTGTCTATAATGCTTGGATAAAAGGTAAAACCGCAACACTCTATAATCGTAGGATTTCAGAAGATCTCTTATGCAGATTATGTTTTCCAGAGATTTACTCATCTTTTTCATTTTGATCTTCAGAAGACCGGTGTGAAGCCAATATCTAACATACGGTTTTTTTCCTGATAGTGCCTCGCCTTGTGCTATCTCAGCCTCATGGTGAGGAAATATGAGCTCAACTCCCCCTCCATGAAGGTCGTATTGTGGTCCAAGAAACTTCATTGCAATGGCTGTATCCTCGATGTGCCAGCCAGGTCGCCCAAAACCCCAAGGCGAATCCCACTTTGGATCCTCATCTATCTTTTTCCATAGCGAAAAATCCTCAGGATTCTTTTTTTTGGAACAGAGCTCTAAAGGTCGAAGCGAGATCTCTTCTGGAGTTTGTCTTGAAAGATAACCATAATCTGGATACTTTTTAACATTAAAGTAAACACCAGTTTCAGTTTCATACGCGAAACCCTTCTTAATAAGACCAGTTATTTGATCAATGATCTCTTGAATCTGATCAGAAGCCCTTCCAAATGCATCTACACTTTCGATTCTTAAGGATTTTAGATCCTTGAAGAAATATTTCTCGTATTTCTTTGAAAGTTCAAGAAAGCTAATCCCCAGTTCTTTCGATCTTTCTATGAGTGTTTCTGCGATATCGGTAATATTTATGAGTAAAAATAGCGAATAGCCCTTAAATCTCAGATATTTTGCAATGACATCGAAAGCGATATAAGTTTTAGCATGGCCAAGATGGCAATAATTGTAGACTGTTGGTCCACATACAAACATACGAAGTTTCTGATCAATAGGGATTTCAAATTTCTCTTTTCGTCTTGATAAAGTATTAAAGATTCGCGATGCGGCTCACTTTAATTAATTCTATTCAACCTTCAATTGTAAGGGGTCTATGCCAACTTCTTTTGCCAACTTCTTAACATCATCATTACTAATCCAATTCGTCTTGAGGTATTCAAAAATCTCTTCATCGGTCATTCCGATTCTTTTTGCCTCTTTAATAGTGAATTTGTAAGCCTCGATTTCAATTGGATTATCTACATATTCAATTTGTTCATCGAATAGCTTCTCTCCTTTAATGAACTGACTGATATGAAAAAGCTCATGGATAACATCAAGGTAAATATCCCTCTCATCGCCGTTTTTAAGATAACAAACGCTTATGACAATATGCCCATCATCGTCGCAGATCCACATGTAACCTCGTCTCGAGTGACAGAATTCCACTTTTAAGTCATTAAGAATCTGCCTTGTTTTCGCTCCAAACAACTCTCTAACTGCATCAACTTTTTCAAAACCTCTAAAGAATTCTGTAAACCTGTAGAGTTTAACCTTGACATCGCGTGGTATCGTCACGTTCAGCATGAATATCACTTAGTAACTATTTATGGCTTCAAAAAAGGTTTTCCGATTTGAATTGTCCGATTGATATATTACTACAATTCAAGATTTTCTATGCATAGGTTAGAATATCTTTCATATCCGCTTCTGAAAGCCCAATCATACTTTTAGAATCTTTTCTCGCGATTTGTTTACCATCTTTAAAGAGGATCACAGTGGGAACGTATTCTATATTATATCTGTTCCATAGAGGATTTTCATAATCATCCATGATCGCTTCTCCAAATGCTCCCTTCTCGCTTTTGGAGTACTTGTCAAAGATTGGCTTAAAGCTTATACAATAAGGGCATCTCAGCATATTAAAAAATATAAAGACTGTTTTATGCTCTCTTAGAATTTCCTCGATATTGCTATCGTTTACTCTTAACAATCTTTTCAATCCCCTGTTCTTAATCATTCAATTCTACGTTATTGGCTCATTATTTTTCAGGTATTCGTCATAAAAATCTTGGTTGGCCCTTACAAGGATTTTTATCTTTTTATTATTATTTTATTATTAAAAGTGTCTATTCCATGGTTTTCTTATCCAAAATGCGTTGGCCCTTTGTACTATATGGCCAGACTGATAAATTTTTTTCCTGAGGTTATTTTTATGCACGCAAAATTTCTCCTAAGATGAAATTCAAATGTGCGCATATATCCTAATGAGGATACTTGAATCCGCTCCTTGCAGATATGACAAGGGTATACGAATTCTTACTCTTGGAAAACTGGATAAGATATATGATCGCTTAACATCAAACATCAAAAAAGGACATAAAGTCCTCGATCTAGGATGTGGAACCGGTGCCTTAACTCTAAGATCTGCTCAAAAAGGAGCTAAGGTAAAGGGGATTGATGTCAACTCACAAATGTTAGAAATTGCGCAGATGAGAGCAACCGAAGCGAACCTTACAGAAAATATTAAGTTAAATGAAATGGGCGTTGCTGAGCTTGGACAAGAAGAATCAGAAAGTTACGATATCGTAACGAGTGGTCTTTGTTTATCAGAATTAACCACTGATGAGTTGTCCTTCACTTTGAACGAGACAAAAAGAATATTGAAGCCAGACGGTCTGCTGCTTGTTGCAGATGAGGTTAGGCCTAGAGGTATTTCAAAGAGGATAATTAATTGGCTAATTAGATCTCCGCTCTTGATAATTACCTTTCTTTTCACACAGACTACTACAAAAGCTATAGAGAAATTACCTGAGAAAATTGAAGAAGCGGGTTTAAAAATAGAATCGCTCAGAATGAATAAAATGGAGAACTTTGTTGAGTTGGTAGGAAGGAAGCCTAAAAAGTGAATAGAAAAAACCTGTTTAAATTCATAATTGTGAATATAATCGGGACCCTACTGAGAATTTTTCCTTTTCCATGCAAAGCGAGATTGATAAAATTAGGGAATCCAGACAGTAATTCGCCTGTTTTCCTGACATGCAATTATCGCCTGACTGTAGAAAAAGTAAGAAGAGCGTTGAAAGGGATAGATGCCTATCTTCTTGTTGCCAACAGCAGAGGAATCAATGTATGGTGCGCAGCTGCAGGCGGACATTTTACAAATCACGATATTATTTCAGCTCTAAGAACTAGTGGAATTGAGAAACTTGTGGATCACAGAGATATAACCCTTCCTCAGCTTGCTGCTACGGGAATCGAATCTTCGGTAATAAAGGAAAAAACTGGATGGAAAGTAATCTGGGGGCCAGTTTATGCAAAAGATCTCCCCACTTATATTGATAAAAAATTTAAAAAAACTCCAAAAATGCGAGAAGTGCGCTTTCCTTGGACTCAACGGATTGAGATGGCTGTCGCTTTGGCATTCCCAACCTCAGTCGTTCTAGCTCTGGTCGTGATTCCTTTTTGGGATGAGGCCGTTCTTCCTATCATTTCGTTGATCTGGGGGCTGTCTTTCTCGATTTTCATTTTTTTTCCACTTTATCGTAAAAAACTGGTTTCTGGGGGGAAAAGGGTCGGTTTCGTCCCCCTCGATTTCGGGAGAGGAGGATTCCAACTTATCCTATGGGCCATTCTCATGATCTGTATTGTTGCCTATAGTTTTTTGTTCACAGATTTCGCTTGGACATTCATTTTCCGATGGGGTCTAATTTCATTTGTGATTATTCTCATGTTAAGTATTGATTTGATGGGCAGTACCCCGATCTACAAGGGCTGTTTTCACGAAGATAGATTACTAGAGATCGTTCTTAACAGGAAGAGGTGCAAGGGAGTTGGATTCTGCGAGCAGGTGTGCCCAAGGAATTGTTATGAGGTGGATAGGAATCGGAAAACTGCTACAATTCCAAGAAAGGATCAATGTGTTCAATGTGGCGCTTGTATTGTCCAGTGCCCCTTCGATGCTTTATATTTCAAGAGTCCTAAAGGTGAAATAGTACATCCAGAAACCATAAGGAAGTTCAAATTGAATCTTATTGGAACACGTCTCGTAAAAATGAATGATAAGAACACACCATCATAAACTAATGCACAAGCGAACGCCGGTAGAACAATCCAAGTTTTGGAAATAGAGATAAAAAATTCAAAAGGAATTAGATTTATATTTTCAGGTCAAAGATGTACAGTTATGAAATTAACAAGTACTAAGTGAGAAAAATTGAATACGAATAATTCTAATAGAATAAGATTTCATCACGTCGGTATAGTTGTAAAAACAAACACAATAAAGAATCTTTTGAAAGATTTCATCAAAATGGATGAGCGAACTTGGTATAACGAGTCTCAAGGTGTGGATGTTACATTTCTACCTTTAGGCAACGCTTATTTGGAGATGGTATATCCTCATGGTAATGAAACAATCGACAAATATCTAGACCGCCATGGTGAGGGAATACATCACTTCTGCTTTGAAGTTACCGACCTTGACTATTGGGTTGAGAAGAGTAGAGAGAAGGGTTTCAAGGTAGTTAGTAAGGATGATAATTGCTTCTTTATTCATCCAAAGACTTTTGGAGGAATCTTGGTAGAATTCGTTAAGTTTTCTTCTGGTGATCCTATGTATACGTTAACACTTTTGGATTACAAGAATCCCTAAAGCGCTCACGCAATATATTCCAACATCTTATATAATAAGAAAAGAAAATGTCAACCCTTCAGTGAAAGGCGAGTAAAGAAATGGATAGCAATTCATCACAATCATCCACTTCAAGAACAAAAAGGACTAGTAAATACGAAAGATGGTATTGGATTGATTGGCTGAGGGTTCTTGCGATGGCCACTATTTTCCTATATCATAGCGGAAGGCCTTTCGTCCCTTTTGAATGGCACATCATGAACCCAGAACCAGACTTGGCATTCACTTTGGGCAATGTCTTCGTGACAGGCTGGATTATGCCGTTGTTCTTTGTAATTTCAGGGATGGCAACATATTTTTCTCTAGCTAAACGAAATCCAAAACGATTTGCGATATCGCGTTTCAAGCGACTTATGGTTCCCTTCATCTTCGCTTTGTTCATAATTATTCCTGTTCATAGATACTATAGTGCCTTATTCGGCGGCTATTTTACTGAATCATTTAAAAATTTCTATTTTTGGGAGTACTTCAAGACCAAGATTTATTATTCTACGGCTACCGCGACAGAGTATTTTCAGGGCTTTCCCTTCGATTTCGGTTTATCCCCGACTTATTTTGCAGGTTCAAATCAAGGGACATATCTCTGGTATATTTTCTGGCTTTTTGTTTTCTCGTTGATTACCGTACATTTCTTCAAGTGGCTGAGAAAAGAAGAGAATCGCAATAAAATCTCAAAACTATCGGTCGCTTGTAATAGGCCCGGGGGCATTTTTTTGATGGCAATCCCCTTGATTATTGTGGATATCGTTGCTATTCGGCCTTTTTTTGTATTTCCAAGCGACTATGGTGGATGGAAACTGCCTACCTATCTAGCTTTCTTCATACTTGCTTACGTGCTGGCTTCCGATTCGAGATTTGGACAGTCAATAGAAAAGAATAGAATACTTTCACTTATAACAGGCATTGTCACAAGCACACTTATTTTTATGGTTTTTGCGATACTTGGGATGGAAGCTCTAGAAGCTCTTACAGCCAAGTTCTTCTTTTACACTCTATTCACCATTCTCTGGACATTCAATGGTTGGTGTTGGGTAATTGCTATACTTGGTTTTGGGCGCAAACTCCTCAACTTCAATAATAGATTTTTAAAAATATCAAACGAACTTGTCTTGCCATTCTATATCCTACACGAAACCGTAATCGTCGCAATGGCGTTCTATGCTGTCAGCCTAAATTCAATCGTGATGGTGAAATACCTCATCATCGTCTTGACTTCATTCGCTACAATAAGCCTTTTACTCCTGCCTATTAGGCAAATCAATGCGCTCAGATACCTATTTGGAATGAAGTTAAAACAAGGATAGTATGTGAGCTTAGGTAAAGAATTGTGAGAAATATGCGAAGTAAGACTTGGGGATTGGTGTTTTTTACTCTCGGCATTATTTTCATGCATGTCTTTATGACATTTAACTTTTGGTTGAACGTGTTGGGGATCGTGCCAGTCAACACTTGGTACGGGATCATACCAGCGAATACATTATTGGGAGGCCTTATATGGGGTCTAAGTCCTCCTATCGGAGCAGTACTGATGATCATAGGAGGAATGATCCACGGCCGAAAGGAAGAGGAAGTGGTTAAATGAGTTATCCCGACTGGATGTGGCTTTACTTTGGGGGCTTTGGTACTGCCGGTTCAATACTTTACACCTTGGTTGTCTGGTACTGGTTGAAGATCCATGCTTTAGCCAAAGGATCGCTGCGATCGGCTGCTAAGTGGAACATAATCGGATTCTTATTCCTATTCTTAGGTGCATGGTTCGCCTGCGGAATGGTCGGGCCACCAGGTAATATGCTTAGCCGTAATCCAGCTGAATACAATATCAACCTTGCTACTTTCCTAGCAATAATTTCGATATTTTTGTCAATACCGGGCTGAGCCTGCATACTCGTTGGCCAGCGGAAAATGATAAAAGCTTCAGAATAGAATAGCGCGCGCGCTTTTTATAGTCAATACGAGAAGAAGGATAAAATTGAAAGAATTGGAGATTTTTCCAAAAATGAGATATTTTCTATCGGGCGTTGAACCTTATTCTGCAATATTTATTTCTGATCTTGCATTTGTTCTTCGTAAGAAAATAAAGGAAGGATAATTATGGCTGCATTAAAAGGAGAAATCCCCTATCGCACCCTAGGGCGTACAGGTGAAAAAGTTTCTATCTTGGGGCTGGGGGGTTTTCATATCGGGATCCAGAATTTGAGTGAGCAGGAGAGCATACAGTTAATTCGAACTGCCATCGACAGCGGGGTCAACTTCATGGATAATTGCTGGGACTACAACGATGGCATCAGTGAGATTCGTATGGGCAAGGCTCTTCAGGATGGATATAGGGATAAGGTTTTCCTCATGACAAAGATCGATGGCCAGAATAAGAGGACGGCAGAACAACAAATCGAAGAATCCCTGCAAAGGCTCCAGACGAACCAGATAGACCTGATGAAGTTTCATGAGATAGTCCGCATCGATGATTGTTTTCGGATCTTTAGGAAGGGCGGTGCAATCGAAGCATTGCTAGAAGCCAAGGAAGCTGGAAAAATCCGTTTCATAGGTTTTTCTGGCCATAAGAGTCCTGAGATCCATCTCAAGATGCTGGATAGAGCCTTCAAGAACAAATTCATCTTCGATGCCGTAATGATGCCAATCAACGTTATGGATGCGCACTTTGAGAGCTTCGAGAAAAAAGTATTGCCGGTGCTTAAAGAGCATAACATTGGAGTTATCTCGATGAAGCCTTTAGGTTTCGGTATGGTGTACGCACCCGGTTTCGGCCACATCCTAGAGACTATGGAGATTAGCCCAGAAGAGTGTTTGCGTTATGCTATGAGCCTGCCGGTCGATGTGGTTGTGACAGGTTGCGATTCTCTCCCAATTCTCGAGCAGGCCTTGAAGGTGGCGCAAAACTTCACACCAATGACTGAAGCGGAACGTTCGGCCCTACTGGAAAAAACTGCAAAAGCCGCGGAGAGTGGTAGGTACGAACCTTGGAAGACCACCTTGAATTACGATTTGACTACCCTCAACCCACACTTGATAGGTATGAAGTCAATAACTTTTGGGCGCTGAACAGCGCATCATCTTTAATCATTATTTTTTATGCATCGCCCATAAAGGGAACTAGCTAAATTAAAAAAATGGATAAAAAAATAAAAACTCTTGAAATTAAGGTATAGCTTCTAGATTAGAACACGTATCTAAATAGATGCATATCTAATATCTTCTATCTCTTCTACGTTTCTGATAACATTCTCTACAGTAGACTGGCCGATCGCCAGAAGGCTTAAAAGGCACTTCAGCTTCGTTGTTGCATTCAGAGCAGGTTATCTTGTACATCTTTCTTTCGCTTCCGAAATCGCTCAAACTCCTTCCTCCTTTTGAATTAGTTATACCGAAGACACAAAAGGAATCAACAGTATACTCTCCAAGATTTGGGAAATGTGCTTTATAAATCTATTCATAAACGCGCGCTCGCGTAATAACTTAAGGCCTTAAATGAATCCTAGCAGGATAAATTGGAATCCAATGCTCGCAAAATACAGGATCGAGAGAGTAACTCCATCGGAAAGTGTTAATTTCCTATCAAACATTAATGAAGCGGCGAGAATTGTTAGGATCCCGGTCCAATAAACTTGGAATCTTAGAAGACCGTCTGGATTTATCCTCATATCCATCCCATCGAATAGAGCAGCTCCAAATATCATAACGGATAACAGTAATGTATTGTTCAGGATTTTTGAGCCCAACACGTTAGCCACCGAGATAGCGACTCCTCTTTCACCTCTGCGTGCAAGCAACATCACGGAAATTTTCTCAGGCATCTCGCCCGCCAATGGGCTCAGGATTATTGCCATAACAGCGCCTGATATGCCGATGACTCCAGCGAAATTCTCAAGCGAATGTACGAAAGGTTCGGCACATATAAGCGTACCCACAGTTCCGATTAGAAATAGGAGAATGGCCTTAAAGCCCGCAGCAAAAGTAAAGCGTTTTTTAGTTATTTCGAAATGCCTTGTGCTTTTCGATTCATAAAAGGCGAACACTAAGTAGGCTATGAAGATCGCCAAGAAGATAAAACCGTCTATAATGCAATAGCCATCGATGAACATCACCACACCTAAAATAGCCGTCAAAATCAAGAAAACCATATCCAACTTGAACCCCTCGATGTTTATCTCCCTAATAGGTTTTTTTGATAAAGATGTGGTTGCGATCAGAACCATAACCGATAAACCTAGACTCATCATCAAAATATTGCTTCCAAGAGCTGAGCCTAAAGACACTCCATACAGAGCTATTCTTGCAGCGTAGAAGACTATTATTATCTCCGGCAATGTAGTGGCTATGCTTAATAGACTCCTACCAACAAATTTCCCACCTAGGAAGTGAGATAAGGATTCGGCCCCATTTGATAGGAAGAAGCTTGCAACTACTATTCCTCCCAACCAAAAGATCATCGAGAGAAAATCAGAGCCTGCTTCCAAAGATCAGCACCATTTTTACTGAAAACGATGGTAGCTTATGAATCTTATCTGGCCCCATCTGAGCGCACTAGACTCAATCACATTTTCAAGCGATTCTTATGTTAGCGCGCGTTATCATTATTTCAATTCCAAACCAATTTTATAAGCTTGATTCATGGCTTTTTGATTTTGTTTTATTGCGCCTTTCTCTCCTACAGAGACTATTAACTTCTTATTGAATTCAGCCTCCAAATAATCTACGGATTTCGAAATCATTTCTACAAGCGGTTCTGCTGCTGAAGTATCGCTTTCCTCAAGAGGAGCAACTAAAACGATTTTCTTTCCTTTCATTCTATGGATATACTTTGGATGTGAAAAAGCATACCATCTGTCCATGAAGGCTTTTAATTGAGCTGATGGCCCATACCAATAAACTGGCGTACCTAAAACCATAACATCGCTCATGAAAAGCTTATCGTATAGAAGCGACATATCATCTTCTATAATACACTCGCCTGTCTTCTTGCAGTGGTCGCTACATTCAGCCTGACAAGGCTTAATTTTTAAATCATTCAAAAAAATTCTATCTGTTTTTGAACTTGCATCCGTTGCACCCCTTAGAACTTCATTCACCAAAATATCCGTGTTCCCCTCCTTCCGAGGGCTCCCTACAATGCCAAGAACTATCATTCACATTCACTCCCCAATTCATTATTATCGGATCAAGTTCTTAAAAGTTTGAATCCAAAATAGGAAATCACTCCTTCAACAAGGTATTATTGAACGCAATAGTCCATATATTGAAATAACTTTGATATATCATGCGATTGAAGTAATACATTCATGAAACAAAAGGATTCTACCAACAATTCCTTTTTCAACCTTAGAGAAATTGTTCAGAATTGCAAGGTGTTGCATCATGTAATCAAGGATGATGGCACCTATCCCAATAATGAAAGGCTACCATTGTTGGCTTATAAAGACGCTTTAAAATTACCATCAGAGAATCCGGCACCAATTATCGAAAGAATATTTGAAAAAAACAAGTGGAACGGATCTTGGCGCAATGGTATTTATGGATTCCATCACTATCATAGTACGGCTCACGAAGTGCTTGGTGTTTGTAGCGGAAATGCCAAGGCCCAATTTGGGGGTGAAAAAGGGATTACGATAACAGTAAGCTGTGGTGATTTGGTAGTAATACCTGCTGGCGTATCCCATAAAAATTTAGGCGCTACTCTAGATTTCCTTGTGGTGGGCGCTTATCCACGAGGCCAACATCCAGACATGTGCTATGGTAAATCGGGTGAACGCCCAGAGACAGATCAGAATATAAATCACGTTTCTCTACCGGAGCTAGATCCGGTTTATGGATCGAAAGGTCCGATTGTGGATCATTGGCTAAAATAAATTTGATGTATGGCATACACGATTAGCGCGCGCTGGTGATTTGAAACCGATTTTTACTGTTGAAATCGAGTATAAAATTAATTTAGCGCAAGCTAAACATTATTAGGCTCATATAGATAATGTACAAAAAATAAAGGGAGACAATTCATTGGATCATCCAATAAGTATTTCAAAAAAAATGAACGAATTCGACTTTTTAGTTAAGTTAGCTTCGGATTTGGGGGCTGTGGAGGCTAAAATAATGCCTACAAGCGATATAGTTGTTGAAAATAGAGTCCTTCTTAAATGTATAACCGGATGTCCATCATTTCGAAAGAAATTAATCTGTCCCCCTTTCACCCCATCTGTAGATGAATTTCGTAAGATGTTGAAAGAATACAGATCAGCTCTCTTGGTTAAGTTTAAAGCCCAGGCTGAAACAGATAAGGAGGTAGGAAGAAGTCTTTTAAGATATAAATTCGATCCCTCTTCGCCCAAGAGGCTTAAAGAGAAGGCGATAAATTTCTTATCCGATTGGGATAAGGAAAAAAATAAAATTCACTTAGCGATGCTTGAGCTTGAAAAAGCTGCATTTAATGAAGGATACACATTTGCAGTAGGATTTACGTCAGGATCTTGTTCATTGTGTAAGGAATGCGATATAGAAGGGAGGATCTGTAGTTATCCAACGATGGCCCGTTATCCAGAGCATGCTGTTGGAATAAACATAAAAAAGACTGTTAAGAATGCAGGGATGTCGATATCCTTCCCATTTGAGGTAAAACCCGATCCAATAGTATTGCTGTTAATTGACTAGGGCTTGTTTATTCCAATATCCTTTGAGCTAGGACGTTCAGTAGGTAAATAATCTTGGGCGATTACTTTATACTTATGTGACGTATTATCTCCCTATTCTTTACTTTCCTTCTTCTCTTCCTCTTTTTTCTTTTTCGGTTTCCGTATCATTCTGGCCTTTCCCATCTAAAATCACCTCATAATTAGCTTAATAAAAAAATCCTGGCGCTTAGAAGATATCGATATTTGAAAGATAAGTAAGAAAGCCCATCTTTAAGGCAAGCGCCAGATTATTAAAAGGTTTTTGGTAAGCGCTTCATCTACCTCTTTTTCTTGGACTTTGCTTTGCTTTTTGATTTTTTCTTACCTACCATTTTTGTTCAAAATTTGAGAGTTGTGTACTAAACTAAATAGGTTAAATCATTTTTTATGTTTATAAGAAATCAAAATTTTCTATTAAATTTACAGATCCTTGAATATTTTTATAGAGCACAAATTGGTTATACTCAAAGAGCTTCTAATATTAATGATAATTCTATTAACTTCTAAAAATGTTTTTAACTTTATTAATCATACGAGAATGGGAAATCTTACTATACTGAAAACTATTGCATAATTTTTAGGGGGATCAAATGGAATTGCGTAAACGAGAGAAATCTGCTATCCTCGAAAGATCCAAGAGGCATTATTTTTCAATGGGCGTAGGTGATGGATGTTCATGCCTCTGTAGATATAATATGCATTATGGATTGGCCAAAATACATTGGGCTCAAGAACAGCTTGGAATGGAACCAAATGCAACCTTCATATCCTCTCCAGACGAAAGCATCACAAGGAATTCGATGAGATGGAGAAATGGCATTGGCTATGGCGGAAAATTATCTTGGGGAGATGGAAAATCAAAAGTAATTTTCTTAGACTCTATGCCTAATGCATGTGGTATGTTGGTGGGAGGTATAGAGGGGCTAATTGAACCAGAGGTTCTAATTAGGCGAATCCATAGCATTAAAAGCGACTCCCATTATATAGATGATATCAAAATAAAGTGGGATTTTGAAAAAGGTAACCACTTCATTGATGTATTTAATACGAAAAAAATTACAGATTTGGATCTCCCAAACTACTCATTCATAATTCATAGCGGTACACAAGAGTTGAAAAGAGACAATCCACGAGGGGCTGGGTTATATTATCATCGAAGTCAAATTTTGGAGGATAATATTAAGACTATCAATACTCCTTTTGGAAACGCTCATGTTTTAATCGATAATAATGCCGAGGGCTATATGAAATCATATCAATATGCTGATAAATTTACAAAGAAAAAGAGACTTTTAGCAGCTGAGCTGATCTTTGACGATTTTAATGAGATCACTAATCCAAATCACCAGACACTAATAAATTATAATGAACATATCATGGGCACACATATTACGACCGACTTGTCTGCCAAAGGCATATTTCCAATGGCCTTGAGATCTGATCTACATGCATATCTTATGAAGGGGGTTAAGAATCTAAGCCAAGAAGTGATTGAGGCTGTAGGTTTCGCAAAGAGGGCTCATGAATTAGGCGTTTATGATAGACTACTAAATGCCAATATATTGCCGCATGGTGGTGGTTATGCCTTCAAAGATTTGTCACATGTAACTGACGTTATAGAAACTGAAGATAAAAGATTCTTTATTATGGATATGCAAAATGACGTTGGTACAAAGATCCTTTCTGATGTCGGAGAAGTCGAATATACTTACCGAGGTAAAGAAGTCATAATAAGAACCTTGGAATTAGGTTTAGGAGAACTAATTGCTAAGTTAATACCTAATTATGTTTTGAAAATATGAATATCAGAATTCCCTAGCCACCCACAAAATAAACTTATAACCTGACAAATTAAATAAACGTCTTTGAGGCAATAATCATGAATAAATACGCAAAAATGATTCTGTTTGGCTTTTTGCTTTGGTTAATCCCATTCTTAATGGGTTTCCTTTTCTTCGATCCACAAGGAAATCTCATTATTTCAGAGACATTCTTCAAATCAATTATGGTAGTAATTGGTAGCTTGGTCGGCGTAATACTTGCGGTGACGTATTTTAAAAGAATTAGAGAAAAATATCTAAAAGAAGGAATAATCCTTGGAATCGTTTGGCTTATAATAAACTGGGCAATTGACCTCATAATGGTCTTTGAAGGATTTTTCCCTATGACAGTGTCCAAATACTTCACAGATATTGGGTTGAGATATCTAAGCATGCCAATATATACAATTGGTCTAGGCTACGTGTTAAAGCAGAAAAAATAGCCGATCCTACATTCATTATTCTATATTTCGCGAGCGCACTTCAAAGTTTTTCGCATGTTATTCTCCTACAAATGAGCCTGTTAGATAAGTTGATACAAAAATTAAGACAAAAGGAATCCATGTTCCCAAAATACTTTCGAACATTTCAAGACTTTTATTAATTAAAAGTGCAACAACAAAGAAATCCACAAGTATGACAAAGGAAACGAAAATTACTGCAGTTTGTATTGGCTTAGTATAATTGAATTTCTTAAAGTAAATCAAAGAGATAATTGCTGCAATGATAGGAGCCATAACTGCATGAATTATTAAAGCGTTGGCTGTAGAAGTAATTCCCATTCCGATACCCCATCGTAGCCCCGCATAGCGCCCATAATACAAACGCATGTATTAAGATGATAATTATTTTTTTAATCCTCATTTGAGGATCGTATTTATCCATAATGATATTTAAAAAAATTCAATATAGCTCGTCATATGTTATTATTTTATTATTATCGCTTTATTATTATGGTATGAGTACTGCTTATTGGTGCACGCTTATTGAGACAGGAGGTTTTTTTAAAAAAAAACTTGAACAAAAATTCTAGTGTGCACTTCTTTAGGGA
>CAYFUV010000216.1:0-30285 GCA_964346435.1 uncultured Candidatus Bathyarchaeia archaeon
GCCCCTTATCTATATTAATCTCAATCAATAAAATCAAATTTTTGGACCTTAATTGATGAATATTTACACTCTATTATATTGCATTCATTTTTTGGGTACTAGAAAATTTAATCTAAAAAGTCATAGGAAAACGTGTTAGAATTGGAAGAGATGAAAAAACTTAGATCCAATTTAGATGAAATCGATAGAGAAATTCTGGAGCTTTTGATAAATAGGACGAGAATTGTGAGAAGAATTGCAACTTTAAAAAAACAGCATAGCATACCTATAATTGACAAGAAACGAGAGGAAGAAATATATAGTAATGTTACTAGAATTGCTTCAAAACATGACTTGGATTCGTTTCAAATTAAATCGATTTTCCGGGAAATTTTGTTGCTTAGTAAAAGAGTTCAAAATGAAATTTTAGAAAAATAAACTAAACTCTGACTGATGAATTAAAATCCGACCCCATCAATTTTCGTGCTACATCTGGGGCACTTTCCATTCTTCGTATTATTCTTTACTAACTGAAAACCATATCTCTGAATTAATATTTCCCCGCAATTATGGCAGTAAGTATTTTCCCCCTCATCCCCTGGAACGTTACCAGTGTAAACATACTTCAAACCAGCTTCATATCCAATTTTCCTGGCTTTACTTAGGATAGATGTAGGTGTTCTAGGCAAATCCATCATCTTATGTATAGGGTAAAATTGCGAAATGTGCCATGGGATATAGTTCCCAATATTTGCTATAAATTCAGCAATTCTCTTAAACTCTTCTTCAGAATCGTTTAGCGTTGGTATGACCAATGTGGTTATTTCTATCCATATGCCCAATTTTTTATACAATACTATGGCATCTAGAACGGGTTGGAGTCTAGCTCCACAAATCTTTCGATAAAAGTCATCAGACATAGACTTCAGGTCTATATTGGCTCCATCTAAATATGGACTAATTTTTACCAAAGCCTCTTCAGTGATATATCCGTTTGTCACAAAAACGTTTTTAATTCCATTTTCATTAGCTAAAATTGACGTATCATAAGCATATTCATAAAAAATCGTAGGCTCAGTATAAGTATAGGAGATGCTCAAGCAGTCGTACTTCTTTGCGGCTGAAACAACTTTTTCAGGACTAGTGTATTCTCCTATGATAACTTCTTTATCTCTTGGCATTTGAGAGATTTCAAAATTTTGGCAATTCGTACACCTAAAATTGCATCCAACTGTTGCGATTGAATATGAAAGTGATTTTGGATAAAAATGATAAAGAGGCTTCTTTTCAATAGGATCTATTGCTTCTGATACAAGCTTTCCGTATACTAATGAATGAAGTACGCCATTTTTATTCTCTCGAACATGGCATATGCCTTTTTTTGATTTTTGAATTACACATTTATGTGAGCATAAAACGCATTGAACGGCATCGTTTTCCAGTTTTTCATAAAACATGGCTTCTTTCATTGAAGTTTTCCCAAATTAGGAAATAGATTTAAGTAATATAATTTTTAGTCCGTTCAGAGAAAAGAGTAGAGTCTAAGCGAACTCAGCTTCGCATTTCATTTTTCTAATGGCAAAAATTTCTTACAAAAGATTTCTCCATTAAACCTTCGTAGGAATCTAGCACACTGCCCACACTCGGTAATTATTACTGGCTGATTATCTTCGGAACAAGTAACTGTTTCGATATTTATCGCTCTATATCTAGGGAGCTTTGGCATTTCCTTATTTACTTTAATAAAATCCTCCAATGTCAATTCTGGACCAAAAGGGTCCTCTAAATCGAGGACTATTTTTAATGTACGAATTGGCACGCGATTTATATTCTCGATACTAATCGACATTTTACTGATTATTCTCTCCCTCTCTTTGATAGTATTTCGATCCATGGATTATCTTTCATGAATTCGGGGGCGTCTTCATATTGCGTTGGTATATTTATTTCTGAGGACTCTGTGCCTCGAGATAGTATCTCCACATTTCTATCCCTCGTTCTAATTTCGTTTAATTGAGATCTAAGTGTGCCTACCTCCTGTTCCAAGGATTTTATACGATCTTTTAATTCATTGATCTCTCCTGGGAATCTGTTAGGCAATTCGGCGCGTTCAGGCTTGGGCTCCTGATCGAATATTTTTGGTTTTATAACTTCATGTATTGCCTTCTCGTCATAGGTCACCAAGCCCAATCCGTGTTCATAAAATATATTTCCATCAATTATTGATGCATATAGTTTAGGTAAAATAACGTAAACCATGTTAGCTTGTTTTAAGAAGGCGACAGACTTTGAAATAGAGTCTAGAATGGTATTCCTTTCATTTAGTTCCTCTATTGTAATTATTTTAGCAAATACTTTATTTTCTCCCTCTGCAAAGGCTAAATCAGGCTTTAAATTCTTGTGATTGCTTAAAGTTTGGGGTATCACTAACCTCATTCCTTTCAATTGAAAAAATTCTTTGGTTCTTTCGATAGTGTTATCATTCAAATGAAAGCCAGCCTTCCAGTTGGTCCCAACTCCAAAGATAGTCTTCTGGTACAGCATATCCATATGTTACAGATCCTCTCCAAACCGAATATTGGGGCTCACTTGTCATACTCACTTTCACGTTTGTTATGCCTTTTTTCCTAAGAAGTGATTTTATTTTCGACGGTGCGTCTGTCACTATTTCCTTTATTTCCTCCGATGGACTTGACCAACAGAAATTGCCTCCAGAAAGCAAAACATGTCGATATAAATGAGGTTGTAATTCAATTGGGCATCTTTCCACAGCCTCTATAATAGCTTCTCCAAAATCGAGCATTCCCTTAAAAGTTAGATCACCTACCCTTACATCCTTAGGTTTAGGCATCCCTCTCCTAAAATAACTTTCAAATAGTTCATGACTAGGATTGAAAACATACTCGCCAATTAGAAATCTAGTCCAAGTTTTCTCTTCGAGTTCAATAATTATTCTCGTTCCAGGGATCTTAACTTTAATCTTGAATTTTTTTGGATTTTTTTTTGCGACATCAATAGATTTATCTAAATCAATCGGTATTAGACCAAGTTTTTCTTTAGCTTTGATTACAAAGGATTCTTCTCTAGCAAGATCTGCATAGCCCAAGTCTTTTAATATCTCGGCTGTAATTGAGTTCGCGTCTCCACCACCTCTATTTATTGCAACAATGGCATTTCTGATTGGATAATGAGATATTGGACAGACCTGTGTATTACCATGTCCACTTTCGATAACAGTACATGTTGTAACCTTATGGGCTATCGCTACTGCGAGAGGTTGAGGTATTATGGTGGCTGCTCTAATAAGTCCATCTTTTTTCTCATTAATTTCCTTGTATATCCCAAAAAGTTTTTCATACATGTATCTTGGCGCGATTGATGATAAAGATGCGATTGTGTAGAACCCATGAAATTCAGTATCTGCAGGTTTGAAAGCAGCAAGTCCATAATCACTTATGGCCTTAACAACGTCCCACGCTTTATTATCATTCTTTTCTACTACACCATTTTTCATAGGATAGATTAAATTAAATGATAAGTCATCTTTTGCTTGGAGATATAATGGAACTTTTTCACCGACTACTATGTTCTTTGTCTCTCCAAAGGCTTGATGCATTATACCTTCACTATTTGGGAAATATCCCCTATTCTCCACCATTTTGGGTTCTCCTCCACATTGAATTGAACCGAATTTGAAATAACTTGTCCCATAATCAGCTCCAAAAGTATATCTCTGTTTGTAGGTTTGACTCATATTGTTCCACCACCTATTTTACAAAGATTCTTTACAATTTTACTAGGCAAAACATAATTCGTATCTTGGTCTTGATAGTCACACATGAAGTTCAATATAGTCATTTTAGGATATGCCGCGACTTGTATATCGTGTTCGTTCAATCTTTTCCTCGCGCTAAAGCTTTCATCTGATTCCGCATACCATTCACTATCTTCTCTAAAATGATCTCTTATTTTATCGAAATCAAGTTCTCCCTTTATGCTACATGAAAGTGTATTTCTCGTAGTCTTAGATAAAATCGCATTCACTAAATTATCAAGAAAGAAAGGTTTTGCCCTTAAGAACCTCAATGAAGCGATAAAATGTCCACTTTTGTTCTCAATAAGATTCAGATACGCTATGATCCCACCAGAAAATACATAAGAACCAGTTTTTCTCCATCTAAACTTAACCTTCATTTTTATAGAGTCTAGAATTCTTTCAGACTCCTTCGATTTCTCCTCGTTGGTATCGAGCTCGAAAGTCATGTGGCCAGATATGGTAGGTTTAACTTTCTCGGAACGATTCATAGTTTTTTACCCTCCATAATTACCAATTTTCTACCTTGGATTCTTATCGTAACTTCTTCATTTGAGCGAAGTGGAAAATTAGAATCTTTAACCAAATCAGCCGGAATATATACTACTCCCGTGTTGCTACATTTGCTAGGAATGGTAAATTTAGATCTCCCCTCAAGCAACTTGCAAATCACCATATGAGTTGACATGTGAATAATCATATGTTATATAAGGAATGGAGTAGGGAATCGATATACGCACAGATAAGCGAAAGTATTCAATAGGCTTGATCTAATTCTGAATGTAAAATGTCAATATGATTACCCCTGTTACTACAAATAAAGTTCCTGCGGTAATCTTCGCTGTAATTTTTTCTCGTGTAAATATTGATGCAAGTAGGAGCACAAGTAGAGGGCTAATTGAAGAGATGGGAATTGCACGTGAAGCCTCAATGAGTGACAAACTCACAAAAATAAAGGTACCTCCTATTCCGATTGCTACAATTCCTGCCATAGCTAGCAATGAAACGTCTCTCTTGGACAAAGTCCTAAGGCTAGTAGACTCTCCAGCTAATATGGCAGTGAGAATTAAGAAAGGAACGATCCCAATCATTCTGATGAACATTGCATAGAATAGGTCGATATTGTTACTGACCAATACTATCTTATACGTGACAAGTCCTGCGCTCCAAAATAATGCTGCTCCAAGAGATGCGATTACTCCTTGCAACCAAGTAGTTTCTCTAGAATTTGTAGGATTTCCCTTATTTTTGGTATAGCCTACAGTAATTACGCCTATTACGATGAGAGGAACTCCAATAATTATTGCAGAGGTATAAGTCTCATTAAGAAATAATATTGCGAGAACCACAGAATATAAGGGATAAGAACTCGTAATAGACTGCGTACGTGAAACGCCTATTCTTTTCAATCCAATAAAATAAAGAGTATCTCCTATGCCTAAGCCACTAATTCCAGCAAGAACGAGTAATGTCGCTTCATGAAGCTCGATTATCATCGATTGATTTCTTGTTAAGAGTAGCAAAATGAGGAGGAATAACGAAGCGAAGATAGATCTATATAAATTCGCAACGAGATAAGTTACGTCCTTTAGTGCTTTCTTATATAAAATTGCTGATATTGCCCAGCTAATGGCTGCCGATAGAGCTAAAACCTCGCCAATCATTTAGTGTATCGCCCGGGAAAAAAAACTCTCATTCAGAATGAGTTATAAGGATTTGTTTTGATGGAGGAGTTAACAAAGATAATTTGGTGGGCCCGGAGGGATTTGAACCCACGGCCAACAGGTCTCTCAGCCTTCACGTATATGAGCTTCGACATTCTCTTCTGTCGCTCTTACTGACAACACCCGATGAGCATTGTAACCAGGCTGAGCTACGGGCCCTTTTCTGAGATAAATTATTTCATGGACTCTGGATATTTTAAAGCATTTCGTTATGAATAAATAAGCATATTGAATTAACTTTAAATACTGCATTTGTTCTTTGAACAAAAGATTGCCGCCGAGATATTGAAGCCGCCGTTTGCGCTTAGTCAAAATGCGTAGGCGATAGCTCAGTGGTAGAGCAGCGGACTCAACTAAGAAATCATAAGGTTGAGGCTGAAGCTGTTAACCCGTTGGTCGTAGGTTCGAATCCTACCGGCGGCGCCAAATTATTATCTTCAATTCAAACACTTTTTTCTAACGCGCTAATGCTCAAATTTTTAGTGAGATTTATAACATAGCTTTATGCAAAATATTTAGAAGAAATTTGATGGAATGGACGAACGCCCTATTTGCATATGTTCTATTCTGGGCAATAATCTATTTTGCATATGAAATCTTAGGAGTAAAGAAAGAGAATATTGTCATAAAACCTTTTTTTCTGATGGTCAAGACATCTTTGTTGAACGATTGGATTAAAAAGTTATCAATGCTTAAAAGAAATCTTAGTGTTCGGCTTTTAAATCTTGGGGTAGCTGCGGGGATTATTCAAATTGGATATATTATTTATTTCCTAATAAGAAACCTCAACATGCTAATGCAAAGAGCTGAACAAGCAGCTGGTTTTGTGCTTTTACTGCCAGGGTTAACGATTAGTTGGGAGACTTTCCCTTACATAATCTTTG
The DNA here is from genome assembly GCA_964346435.1 of uncultured Candidatus Bathyarchaeia archaeon. Taxonomy (GTDB): domain Archaea; phylum Thermoproteota; class Bathyarchaeia; order 40CM-2-53-6; family RBG-13-38-9; genus JAOZGV01. The sequence goes on from CAYFUV010000216.1 coordinate 6,402, forward strand.
CACTATTTATTACACTAGCAACTCATGAATTGGCTCATGGTATTGCCAGCGCGATTGATGGGATTCCATTAAAATCTGCAGGTGTATTTTTAGCTGTAATTTTGCCAGGAGGTTTTGTCGAAATTGACGAAAAGCGTTTAAATAAAGCAAAACTCATGACCAAACTGAGAGTCTTCGCAGCCGGTTCATATGCCAATATTGTTACATGGGGCTTGGTAATTCTATTGCTATCGAATTTCGCTGTAACGATCAGTCCCTTTTACAATTCAGACTCGTCAGGAGTCTTAATAACAGGATTAGTTAATGATGGTCCTGCTCAGCAAGAAGGGCTAAAAAGATGGGATGTTATTTACTCTTTGAATGAATCCTCCATAAAAGAAGTAAAAGATCTGAGAAATTATATGGAGAATATACCCGCGAACTCGAACCTTATAATAAACTCAAGCTCTGGTATAATTAACATTGAGACTCAGCCCCATCCTACCAACTCAGACATGGCTGCAATCGGCATATACCCATTCAACTATCATTCGCCACATTTCAGTTGGCTCCCCAGATCAGCACCATATCATATCTATATACTGGAGTTTTGGGCATCAATAATCTTACTATGGATTGCTCTTTTTAATATGGTCCCTATCTATCCATTAGATGGCGATAAATTCTTGTACTCTCTTCTAGAGAAGTTTTCGTCTAAATACTCAAGAATAATTAGGATATCTATCAGCATATTTTGTCTTACCTTGTTGGGATCAAACTTTGTGATTTCTACATTAATTTTTGGCTTTGTGAGGGTTTGAAAGGAGAAAACTGGGATTGCTTTGTGACTTTTGCGAGGGCGAAAATGTATTCTATAAGAGGGTTTGTGAAGGCGTAAACCTATGCCAAAAATGTCTAAGGAGAAATATAGAGGAAAAGGTTCGAAGAACCATATCTAAATATTCTATGCTTTCGCACGATGACCACGTCGCAGTGGCCGTATCTGGTGGAAAGGACAGCCTAGTACTTCTATCAATATTATTCAAACTAACTAGCAGATTCCCGAATTCAAAACTTACTGCGATTACGATAGACGAGGGGATAAATGACTATCGAGATGAAGCGATCAAACTCGCTGAGGAATATTGTAAAAAATTTGGAATCGAACAGATTGTTGTTTCCTTTAAAGAACTTTTTGGCTTGACTCTTGACGAGTTAATTAAGCGAAGTAGGAGTGATTTGAGTGAATGCTCATATTGCGGAATATTGAGGAGAAGGGCTTTGGATGAAGCAGGTAAAATCGTGAAAGCTGATAAAATCGCAACTGCTCATAATTTGGATGATGAGATTCAAACATTTATGCTAAATATATTCCATGGTGGAACCGATAGAATGGCTAGGTCTAATTCTCATAATTATGCCAAAAAAAAAGTATTCATAAGAAGAATAAAACCAATGTGCGAAATATATGAGAAAGAAATTGTCCTTTACGCTTACTTGAGCCAAATAAAATTCCAGAGTATGCCATGTCCTTATGCGTGCAGTTCATTAAGAAACGATATGAGAAATATGATAAATTCGATAGAAGAAAAGCATCCTGGAGTAAAGTACACGATTTATAGAACAAAAGAAAAGATGATTAAAACCTTGAATGGGCATCTAAACAATCACGAACAACTTAAAATCTGCGAAATATGTAGCGCCCCAGCGAGTGCAGATGTCTGTGAAGTATGTAAATTATTGTGCAGCATCCCCGCCAAGTAATAAGGCTTGTTGATAGCGGGAACTAGTTCGAATCTTATGGGCAAAAGCCTTAACCTAATTCAAAATGCTATCAATGACCGTTATCTCGCATTTGCGAGATATTTATATTCAGAAAATGAATTACGGATCTTTTTGACGGCGGCGAGGGATCGGGGAGCCAGCCGTTCCCTGTGGCCCGAAATCGGCTATACGCGGGGATCCGTTAACTTGGGCGGATAGATGTGTTCGATCGACAATAGGCCCAGCTACTGACTATGAGGCTCTGCCCTGCTGGGCCGACGGAAAGGTAGCTTCCTTCGAAGGAAGGAATTCTAATCCTCTTACCGCTAAACCCTGCGAGGCTCGGAAGAGAGCAGCCGTAAGGTGGACGTTTAGGCGCTGGTAGGATCACAGGACCAAGAATGTGGCTCGGAAACCGTTGTTGTGAGGTGCATCGGCCGTCTAGGGATGTCGCCGCCGTCAAATTTACAAAACCTTAAACTTTATATCATAAGTTAATAATCAAACCTAGCAATACTTTGAAGTAATTACCGGAAGTTTCGATAAGTTGAAAAAGAGAGAAAAGAAGCAGCAGGAAAAGCAGGAAATTAAGCTCTTCGGAAAGTGGAGTATGGAAGATATTGAAGTGCAAGATCTTGGGATGAAGGACTACATAAGTCTAAAGCCTTGTATTCTGCCTCATAGTGGAGGGAGGCATGAGCATCAGAGATTCAGAAAATCATCGGTAAGCATAGTTGAAAGACTGACTAACAATATGATGCGCCATGGGTTGTGCGGTGGAAAGAAAGCACGAGCAATGGGAATAGTCAAGAATGCACTGGAGATCGTCCACTTGAAGACCGGTAAGAACCCAGTCGAAGTTTTGATCAGAGCTATTGAGAATTCGGCCCCTTGCGAGGATGTTACAAGAGTTTCATATGGAGGAGTCGTATACCCTATCTCAGTGGATGTTTCTCCCCAACGTAGATCGGATTTAACGCTGAGATTTCTAGCTGATGGGGCTAGAAAAGCAACATTCAGTAGCCCTATGACGATAGATGAATGCCTTGCCGATGAGATAATTATGGCTGCTAACAAGGATAGCAGAAGTTTTGCTGTAAGGAAGAAAGACGAGATGGAAAGAATAGCTTTGTCTTCTAGATAGGGCAAAAACTTTTTAATCTATTAAGGCTTAAATATCGGGTTACGATTTTAAAAGTACAAATATCCTTAAAGTTTTAGGAAGGAAAAAATATGAGTAAATCAGAGAAACCTCACCTGAACATGGTTGTTGTTGGCCATGTTGATCACGGAAAGAGTACTATGGTAGGCCACATGCTATTACAAACTGGGAACGTCGACCAGAAGAAGATTGACGAATATGCGAAGCAATCAGAAACTATGGGTTCAGGAGATAGTTTCAAGTTTGCATGGGTTCTAGATAATCTTAAAGAAGAGAGGGAACGTGGTGTAACTATAGATCTCGCCTTCCAAAAATTTGAGACTGATAAAACATTCTTTACGATTATAGACGCGCCTGGACATAGAGACTTCATCAAAAACATGATAACTGGTACAAGCCAGGCTGATTGTGCCATTCTGACAATATCTGCCAAGAAAGGTGAATTTGAAGTTGGAGTAGGTCCAGGAGGCCAAGCAAGAGAGCACGCTTACCTAGCTAGAACCTTAGGCGTCAATCAATTGGTTGTAGCAATTTCAAAAATGGACGACGCTACAGTTAAATTCTCGCAAGAAAGATACGAAGAATGCAAAAAAGAAGTTGAATCTCTGCTGAAAGTAGTAGGCTATGATCCGTCTAAGATAAGTTTCGTACCAGTTTCAGGGTGGACAGGAGATAACTTAACAAAGTCTAGTGAGAAAATGCCATGGTATAAAGGTCCAACTATGCTTGATGTGCTGAATACTTTCACTCAGCCACCAAAGCCAACGGGAAAACCTTTGAGAATCCCGGTTCAGGATGTTTATACGATAACCGGTGTGGGCGCCGTTCCAGTAGGCAGAGTGGAGACTGGGGTTCTAAAACAAGGCGACAAGTTGGTATTCATGCCAGCAAATGTCAACGCGGAGTGCAAATCAATTGAGACTCATCATACGACTATTCCAGAAGCTGGTCCTGGAGATAATATAGGATTCAATGTCAGGGGAGTTGAAAAGGGAAGTGTGCGCAGAGGAGATGTGGCTGGGCATCAAGACAAACCGCCAACGGTAGCTAATGAATTCGTTGGGCAAATAATAGTCATCCATCACCCGACAGCTATCGCAAGAGGATATACGCCAGTGATGCATGCTCATACATTTACAATGGCCGCGACATTTACAGAACTTTTACAAAAAATAGATCCTAGAACCGGGCAAGTAGTCGAGGAGAAACCCTCATTCTTGAAGACTGGTGATTCTGCCCTCGTAAAGATTCGACCACTAGGTCCAGTTGTATTGGAACCATACTCCGATATCCCTCAGCTAGGACGATTTGCTATAAGGGATATGGGCGAGACTATAGCTGTTGGCGTAGTCAAAGAGGTTACGGAAAAGGCTTAAAGACCCCTCTATTTTAAAGGTAAAAATTTTTTTATTACTAATACCGAAGGGATTCCACATATAATCGAGATTGGAGTGTAGATTTTTAATGCCAGGGAAAGCGAGGATAAGACTCTCAAGTAACGAACCACAGCACTTGGTCTCGATATGTGAAGAAATAATGAGTATAGCGGAAAAGACCGCTGTGAAACTAAAGGGCCCTGTACCTTTGCCAACGAAGCGGTTAGTAGTCTCTACTAGAAAGACTCCTTGTGGGCAAGGAACTCGGACATGGGATAAGTGGGAAATGAGGATCCATAAAAGGCTGATCGACGTAGATCCAAATGAGCGCTTCTTAAAAAGATTGATGAGAATAAGAACTCCGGATGATGTTTTTATCGAAATAGAATTGTTGGCATTGGCGCTCTTTCTTTTTCTTTCTGGGTATCAAAATGGTCTGATTATTTAGAGAAGAATTTGCGCTTTATGGCCCGCATAGTCCTAGTCTTTCTTAATTTTAGTAAGAGTAATTTTTTATTAATACGTTCTAAACTGAAATTAGAACGTTGAGAAGCATTATTGCGGGGGTAGCAGAGCCAGGTCAAATGCGCGGGGCATGGCAAACCAAAATTTGCCTGCGCGAAACTCAAGAATTAATATGAGGGATTAAGACATCCCGTGGGGTAGCCCTTCGTGGGTTCGAATCCCACTACCTGCACCAATACTTCTAACCTTTCAAAATTATTTTGTAATGGGATTGAGGAAGATGGAGGGGTTAAGAAAAATTCTTTATTTGGTTAATTTAAAAGTCTTCAACTAGCAGAAATGAGATTAAATGAATGATATCAGATTTAATACAAAAAAAATTTTTTAAAGAGAGTTTCGTTTCCTGTTTATTTAGAAGACTTTATTCGCGACCTCCACCAATTACGGCCAGTATATTAAAAAAAATATCCACAATCAGATTTAAACTAGAACTTGATGAGAATTTGACAATTTCTGAGTACGTGGATTTCTCTTTCACTTTCAATATTTTACCGTGTTGTTATCTTTACTTTTTATCAATAAAACCATTGCAAATAAAGGAAGAGCTCATTGATTTTTTAAAGCTTGTCAAAGGTTATAATCCGAAAATTGTATTGGAAATAGGTAGCTCAATGGGCGGCACTTTTTTTCTATTATCTAGAGTTGCTGATGGAGAAGGAACATTAATCAGTATTGACTTGCCATGTGGTTACTGGGGTGGAGGCTATCCTGATTGGAAAATACCTCTTTTCAGATTATTTGCCAGTAAAAAACAGAATGTCTATCTTATGAAGAATAATTCTCATGAACCAGATACCCTTAAAGCATTAAAGGAAATTTTGAATGGTAGAAAAATTGACCTATTATTCATTGATGGTGATCATAGCTATGCTGGCATAAAAAAGGATTTTGAAATGTATTCGCCACTTGTTAAAAAAGGCGGAATAATTGCTTTTCACGACATACTCCCTCAACCACATGAATTAGAAATTGAAGTGAATAAATTTTGGAATGAGATCAAAAATTATTTCCCTTACTTAGAATTTTATAAAGATAAAAACCAAAACTGGGGAGGTATAGGCGTACTTTTAGGATAATGCTTACTGATCAAGATTTTTTTTGGAAATAGTAAAACTAATTTTGAATTGAGCGCTAATGAGAAAAGAGATATGCAAAAAATTCGGGTTTTACATGTTACTGATAAACTAGCATTTGGAGCATCCACATTTATACGCGATTTAATGATTGCAGATTTATTTGAGAATATCGAATTTTTTCTACTTATTTTGCGTCGGTCTTCGTATGAAGTTGATATAGACTTTAAAAATATTATCAGAACTCAAAGGAGAAGATATGATCCTTTATCCTTTTTGGATATTTATCGCATTGCGAAAAAAAATGGAATAGACATCCTGCATCTGCATCTCACCAAATCTAACATTGTCGGAACTATTGCCTCTCTTTTGGGAGGCTGGAAGGTTGTAGTACATATGCATTCGTTTCTAAAAAAAACTCATCGTTATGGAGGAGGGAGATTTCTAGATATACTCTTTCTGAGATTATTTAAAAATCGTGTAAGTAAATTTATTGCAATCTCAAATTGTGTAAAAAATGAATTAATTGATATCGCACATATTCCTCCAGGTAAAATCAAGGTTATTTATTATGGAATGCCAATCAAGGATTTTAAGAAGGCTAACCGAAGTAAAAGCAGAGCAGCCATTGGGGTCAAAAAAGATTGGATAGTATTAGGATATCTAGGTAGGTTGGATGAGGAAAAAGGATGCCAATATCTGATAGAAGCGGTAAAAAGTCTTTCAAATTTAACTCACCCAATTTTACTATTGATAATAGGAGACGGGAAACTTCATCGAACTTTATTGGAAATGGCTCACAATTTGGGTAAAAACAGATCTGCAGCCTTTCTTGGATTTCAAAAAGATATTGTAAGCATTTGTCCGGCAATTGATATTGCAATTATACCCTCGATCCGAGAACCCTTAGGAAAAGTTGCGCTAGAATTTATGGCAATGAGAATTCCAATAATCGCTTCTGATACAGGTGGCTTGCGTGAATTGATAAAATCAGGAAAAAATGGTTTACTCGTGAAGGGAGGATCTATCGAAGAGCTATCAAATGCAATTGATAGATTAATTACCGATGTAAGATTAAGAGAGAAATTAGCGTCTAATGGCTATAGGTTCATTAAAAATTTTGATGTGCAAGAAATTTCTCCATTTATTGAGAAATTGTATGTTGAATTATCAGCTCAATAAAAAAGATTTTGCCAATAGAAAATCCATGGATATGAGAGCGATAGTAGCGCGTGTACTTTGCAAGCATTGGAAATCCCTTTACTCAATCAACTTTCGTTAAGAAAATTGTAGTTTTACTAATAATATTATTAAGATGATAATCAGTGAACCGTAAAAAATAAAAAATAGTCGGTCCTGGAAGACTTTTTCAAAATATTGATAAAGAACGTACTTAGGCTCCTCGCCCACCAAAAAAATTATTGACCTCTCATTATCCTTAGGAAATGGATCTGGAAAATTATCGCTATCGGCCACCACTACGCTAAGTTGATGAAACCCCTTTTCAGCTACCCATTTCTGATGAACCTGTCTGGCCCGTGTCGAGGAAGTGAGTAAAGAAGGGTCAAAGCGTAAAGATACTCCACCTAAAATTTTGTCTTTTAGGAAGAAGCCCACCGCGCACCCTTGTTGCACTAAATCCTCACTTGTTGTGTTTTTCAATGTTACAATGGCATAAAAGGTTAGTTCCTTCCCTGGCATTGGCGATTCTGGCATTATCCAGACTTTTGTAATTGCCCAGTCATTAAAAATTGGCTTTGTTACCTTGTAATGAAATATTTTTTTATCTATTATTGAATCCCCGTGTTGCCTAGAGTTTAAATTCAATATAACCTCAATTGCCTGATCACCTTGTTTGTATGGCGCTACAAGTTGTATTTCGAATGGATAGATCCCATTTCCTTTCAGCTGTGCTTTATCGCTTTCGTTTCGAGGGCTTGAAACCCAAAGCTCAATTGGACCAATTTCTTTAACTATATTAAGCGGAATATTGTATTCGACATTCACTGTCAATGTATATGTCTGGTTCATGTAAACGGTATACACCGGATGGGGCAATATCTCGGCTTTCAATGAAGCTGAAGATTGTGGAAGATAATTTAAGATAAGTATAATTAATAGAAAGATTATGAACAGTCTTTTACGCGCTCGCGCTAAGTTCATCTTTCAACTCACAAACTCTTTTATTTTCCGTTTTTTTGAACTCGATCTACTTTTTCTAAGAGTAAAATCCCTATCATTAAGATTGAAATTGCAGATAAAACGCTTCTGGAAAGATTGAGCAGTAAAGTATTAGAAAAAAAATTGTTTAAGAACTGGATTGGGCTTAAATTCAGGTTAAATGGATTGACCGATGCAAATAGATGATTCCATATACTTTCGTTCCAAGAAGAGACATAAAGCATAAAGAAAAAAATCTGGAATAAATGCAGCTCTAGAATTTTTTTATCTCTACAGATCGCAAGTGCAACTAAGGGAGTGAACCATGCAAAAAATTGGGGGTTGAAATAACAAGTTGCATAAAATAAAAGCAGGGTTATCAGTAGAAATTTCCACAAATTATTGAATTCTTTTTCTTTAAAATAAAGAAAAAAAAATATCAACAGAGCATAGCTTACTATGAAAATATAAATGGTTTGCCCGGACGCCAGATTGAGGCTCATACCTAAAATCCAAGAGAAAAATTGCGTTTTTAAGAAATCTGAAAAATCGAATATCGCTAGGCCGGAAAAAATCCAAGTTGCGCTGCCAAATAAAAGGATGGCAACTCCCAAGGTTAGTAAAAAAACTCTCTTTTTGAGGCTTTTTCCTAAATAAAAAATATAGAAAGGCAAGAACATCAGGGGATAAACTCTATCGTAAATGCCTAGCCCAAGAGAAAATAATGAGAGATAAGGTCTACTCCTTTTTGCAAAAAAAAGACTGAGTAACATGAAAAATATTGTTACAGACTCATGTCTGCCCCATATGTATATAGCAAAAATTCCTATCGGATTCAGCATCCAAAACTTGAATGCCAAGAGCCCCTTTCTCTTTTCCTCAAAGAAATGTAAAAAAAAGAATGCTGAGGCTATGTCAAAAATCAAGTAAGGAACCTTGAAGAGAAATACTGATCTATATACCAAAAAATTTCTAGTTAATTCTAACCAAAAGGAATCAGGAGTACTGTATGTACTTTGAGTCCAAATGAGAATTTCATCCAAAGGCAAAAAGAATTGATAGACGAACAGGAATAAAGATTGAATTAATTCGGTTATTTCAATCGAAGATAAGTATTCGCCCCCGCTCATGATTAGATAGGATCTATGATATGCGCTAATCAGGTCTGAATTAAATGCAAAGGGCATAAAAAGAAATCGAATCAAAAGACCAAGCGTTATCCATTTATACAACCCCCGGAGAGTCGATGGATCCTCAGAATATGCCTTTGGAATAATATCTGAGACGCGCCTAACAATATTTTTTGTCAATGATGCAATCGAACTGCAAATCCTATCTAAATTCATGAAATTCTTCACTACTAATGTTTGTGGATTAGATACGTTTAAAGTGTAATGCTTGGATGTGTAGCATACGCTAAGCATATATTTAATAGTAAATATGTGCGGGAACCTCCTCCCCGCATCAATATTTCTACCTTTCAAAATTATTTTTCAATGAGATTGAGGAAAGAATTCCTTAAATTTTCCCTTTGATAACTATTTGAAGCGATCGCACGATATTTATGTGTGAGCGTATGCAGACCAGCGAATATATAAAAGACTTAATTTTATTAATTACACAAATTAATGCTTGAAATCTGACATGAATAGATGTATTATCTGCCAAAAAATTTTTAAAGACAAGTCTACAGTTTGTGAAACTTGCCAAAAAGAATACCCTCCTATTTTCATATACAATCAACTATATGAGACTGGCTTCAGGCATAAGAGCACAATCACCCCCTCATTTATTCGCAATATTCTGAAAATATTAGACAAAAGCGACACAGTTCTGGAGATTGGTTGTGGAAGTGGTTATTTATCCTATATACTTAATGAAAAATTAAGATTCGTAATTGCTATGGATTTTGTGAAAATAAACGTAGAATTATGTAAAAGACGAGGTCTAACGATTATTTGTGCAGATGCTGAGAATCTACCATTTAAGAATAGATGTTTTGACTTCGTTATTAGTAACGAATTAATTGAACATCTATTCCATCTTGATAAACATTTTAAAGAAGTCAACAGGATTCTAAAAAGTGGAGGACATTATTTAATAAAAACTCCAAATAAATTACTTGATGACATTCTTAGAGGCGTGATTATGAGATCAAGGGACTTACAATTTTGGCATCCATCTACATTTTATTCCTTTCAAATCAAAAGAAAAATTTCAAAATTCGGATTCAAAATTGAAATCAGTAAGTTAGGACAGTTGCCTCCCTCTCAATTGGAAAAATTACAGAATACCTTCTTTAAAAAAATAATAATATTCTTTAACAAATATTTGCCCACTATATTTCAACTATCATTTATGATAGATTGTACAAAAATTTAGGTGAATTGATAGATCATCCTTTTTTTATATCCAGTGCGATATTTCGAACGTGGGCTCAAGAGTATTCGAAGTCACACCCTTTCAGGATAAATATAATGCACATCACCACTAAAAATGGTCGCAGTTAAAACTAATTCGGCGCACTATTCAAGTGTATGAAACAACATTTATTAATAATTAATTTGCGATAGAAAAAAGTATGTAATCCTCTCGATTATTTCAAGATTTTTTCTATTGAGTATCTTTTTCTTTCACTTTTAGAATAATAGGTCCTGATCATAATGTCTGCCAAAACCGCGAATGCAAATAACTGCAATCCTGTTAGAACAAATAACATAGCTATTAAGAATATGGTAGATTTTAATAAGCCGATACCAAATAAGAGTTTTAAAATGCATAGATAGGCGCTTAGAATTAATCCGGTGAAGCCCAATGCTAATCCTAAGCCGCCAAATATGTGACTCAGTCGCAATGAATACTTATGCCAAAATAAGATAAATAAGAGGTCCAAAAATCCCTTAACGATTCTTTCCCAATCATACTTAGTTTTTCCAAATTTTCTCTTTCGATGTTTTACCTTTACTTCACCAATTTTGTAACCTTTCCAAAACAAAAGAGCAGAAATATATCTATGCAATTCTCCATAAATCTCCACATCTTTCAAACAATTTTTTTTATATATTCGCATAGTACAGCCCGCATCATGTATCTCTTCACCTGTGAGTTTTCTCCTTAGCCAGTTGGCAATCTTCGAAAATAGTTTTTTTAGGAAAGGATCTTGTCTTTTGAATCGCCAACCACAAACTATATCATAGCCACCTCTCTTAATTTCCTTTAGTAAGAAGCGAACATCCTTTGGATCGTTTTGCAAATCACTATCCATAGATACTACGTAATTCCCTTTTGCACTATCAAACCCAGCTTGAAGGGCTCCACTTTGTCCAAAATGTCTTTTTAATTTGATGATTTTCATATTTTTTACTTTAGAATGGATTTCTTTCAGAATTTCGAAGGTGTTATCTGATGAACCGTCATCCACAAAGATTACTTCATAGGGCACCCCCATCTTTTTTAAAACGTCTTTAAGTTCGCCATAAAGGTGAGGTATTGAAGCCTCTTCATCATATGCCGGTATGACTAACGAGAGTTCGACTCTTGCCACTTGATTTGCCTCCTTAACCCATCTTCAAATTTAACTTTGGGTATCCACCCTAACATTTTTTTTATTTTACTTACATCCGCTTGAGTATTCTTCAGTTCCCCTATCCCTTTTTCCAAATTTTTTACAGCGATTCTTTTATTGAAAATTTTTTCAAATAATGATATTAAATCATTAATACTAATTCTGTTTCCACTTCCTACGTTTAAAACTTCGCCCGATAATGGTGATCTAGCTGCCATTAGATTGGCCCTTATCACATCTTCTACATAAGTGAAATCCCGTGTTTGAGAACCATCACCTAGCACCAATAATTCTTCATTATTCAAGATTGATTTAATGAAATTATATATGGCCATGTCGGGTCGTTGCTTTTCTCCATAGACTGAAAAATACCTTAAGGATATAACAGGCGTCTTATGATTTTTCCAATAAATATGGCAAAGATCCTCAGCTGCAAGTTTAGTCATTCCATAAATTGAAAGAGGTTTTGTAAGATCATTTTCGCTCATCGGTAACTTTGCATCGCTATAGACAGAAGAAGACGAGGCATAGATGAATTTTTTCAATTGCCTCTTCCCATAAAATTCAAGCAACCTATGAGTAGTCATGATATTGTTCTCGATATAGGTTTTCAAACTCGACAGGCTGCTTCTTACCCCAGGTTGTGCAGCAAAATGAAATACATAGTCAACCTCTGGAAATACTTCAAGCGATAGAATATCCTTTTCTATCAAGATAAAATTTTCATTCTCAATATTTTTTTCAATATTTCTTTCTTTAATTTCTCTTGGATAATAGTCGGTGAAACAATCGATTCCAAGAACTTTAAAATTTTCTTTCAGTAAATTTTCAATTAAATGGCTACCTATGAAACCTGCACATCCACTAACCAATGCTTTCATCGATGTTACCGTATTTCTTTATTATCTGAGAACGTTGCACTTTCCAGCAAATTTTTAGGTATATTCTTAAAATGTGGCGCGTTTATTAGATTTTTGCAATATTATGCTCTCCTAGCGATTTAAGGCTTGAACATAATTGCATTATGTTAGGTGTGCACTGTACCGACGAATTCAATGAGAACAAACTCTATTTCTAATTTATGTTGGTGATAGAAATTAGAGATTTCAATTCATATAAAAGGATGAGTCATCGAAAAAAATTGAAAAGTGAAAATTAAAAAAAGGATATATGAATGATCTGGTGTACAATTTAAAACTAGTGCGCGTAATACGTGAAGTATATGAGAGTTCAGCACATTAAAAATCGATTTATTGGTGATTTTCTATATAACAAGAGAAAAATTAGGATATCAAATTTCCCGAATATCCATTGTATAGAAAGCACTAACCAATGTAATTTGAAATGCGTTATGTGTCCTAGAAAGGACATGACTAGAAAGATAGCTTTTATGGATTTCTCACTTTTCAGAAAAGTAATTAATGAATGCAATAAACAAATGGATTTTGTAAAATTGCATCATATGGGCGAGCCGCTTTTACATCCAAAATTGATTGATATGATAAATTATTGTGGAGAAATGGGGTTGAATACTGGAATAACAACGAACGCAACCTTATTGAACGATGTTCTTTCACAAAAAATTCTTGAATCCTCTTTGGGTCGAATTTCGTTTTCTGTAGATGGAGCAACAAAAGCAACTTACGAAAACATCAGAAAAAATGCGGATTTTAATAGAACGGTAAATAACATAATTTCGTTTTTGAAGTTGAAGGATGAGGGGCATTATAAAAAACCCCTCACTGCAATTAGATTTACATTAATGGACGAAACTGAAGAAGAAATCTCAGAGTTCTATGAAATATGGAAACCTCAAAAATTGGATTCTATTGAAATAAAATATTTTGATACATATGCTGGACAATTGAAAGGAATTGATTTTGCATCAAGGCCTGAGCATTATATCGAATTAAATGGTGCATATAAACGCTATAGAGAAAGGCAACCATGTAAGTGGTTTTGGCATAATCTAGTTATACTATCGGATGGTAGTATAGTGCCTTGTATTAGAGATTTTGATGGAAAACTTGCATTAGGAAATATAGCGGACACGAGTTTAAAAGAGGTATGGAATGGCGAAAAAATGGTGAAGTTAAGGAAAGAGCAAGTCCAACTTAATTTTAGAAATGGTTTGTGCGATAATTGTACTGAGTGGATTGGTGCCCCGCCAAATCCTTTATACCCATTAGATATTAACCTTTATAGAGGATTCAAAGAGTATTTGAGAAAAATTAGTCTTATTAAACCTGGGATTAATACAGCACCTTTTGAAGATTTTTAATATTAGTGTTCGCTGAAATATTGAAAGCATCCTTTTGAAGGAATGTTGATTCAATTTATTAGGTGTTAGTTCAATGAGTAAATGTCTCATTACTGGCGGTACTTGTCACTCTGGAAGTTATTTGGCTAAAAGAATAATTGAAGATGGAAACGATGTAAGGGTGCTAGTTAGGAAAACTAGCAACCTTAAAGTCCTTGAAGGTTTAGATGTGGAAATAGTATATGGTGACGTTACAGACAAAAAATCGGTCTTTCAGAGTATGAAAGGTATCGAATTGGTTTTCCACCTCGCTGCAGCCTTTAGAGAGGTCAAATTTTCAGATGAATTTTACTGGAAGGTGAATGTGGAGGGAACTAGAAATCTTCTAGAAGCATCACTTAAAGAAGGGATAAATAGGTTTCTTCACTGCAGTACTATTGGAGTACTTGGCCACGTTTCGAACCCTCCTGCCAATGAAAGCTCACCTTACAATCCGGGTGACATTTATCAAAAGACAAAAGTTGAAGGTGAAAAACTAGCAAAAAAATATTATGAAAAAGAAGATCTGCCTGTTACTGTATTTAGACCTGCTGGAATTTATGGGCCTGGTGACACTCGCTTTTTAAGGCTATTCAAATCCATAAACTCTGGGAAATTTGTGATGGTCGGAAAAGGAGAAGTATACTATCATATGGTCTATGTGTCTGACCTTATAGATGGGATAATTCTTTGCACTGAAAAAAAAAGAGCAATTGGTGAGACCTACATCATCGCAGGAGAAGAATATGTTACTCTGAAGCGATTAGTCGGACTCATTGCAGAAGTATTGGGCGTGCCTCCTCCAAAGCGTTCATTTCCATATTTCATGCCAGTCTATTTGGCCTCCTATTTGGTTGAATTGTTTACTATACCTTTTGGAATAACGCCTCCCATTCATCGTCGAAGAATAGATATTTTTAGGAAAAATAGGGCCTTTGATATTACAAAAGCCAAAAATGAACTAGGATATGAACCTAAGATTGATTTGGAAACAGGAATAAAATTAACTGCAGAATGGTACAAGGAAAATGGGTATCTATAGCGCGCGCGATTGATGAGTCAATTGTTGATGAGAAATCTAGAGATTAATGACTTAATTTGCAAAAAAGCTCGATTTGAATAAACTCCTCACTTTTTACGAGAACTTATATGTAGAATTCTTGACTCTCTCGTGTGCTTAGAAGCTTGTTAATGGAAAATTTGAGCACGCAAAAGTGGTGGTAATATGAAAATCTTAGTTATTGTCCCTGAGCCATTTTTTGAAGCGAGAGGTACGCCGTTAAGCGTTTATTATCGGTTAAAAGCTTTAGATGAATTGGATCATAAAATAGATGTTATAACATATCATCTTGGCAAAGCCATAAACATCAAAAATATTACCATTTATAGGATTCCAAAAGTCCAATTCATAAAGAATATTGATGTTGGGCCATCTTTTACAAAAATATTTCTTGACTTGATTTTATTTTTTAAAACCTTCTTAATTCTGATTAAAGAGAAGTATGATTGCATCCATGCACATGAAGAAGCAGCATTTATGGGATGCATTTTTAAAAAAATTTTTGGTATTCCTTTAATATATGACATGCATTCAAGCATTCCTCAACAACTTATTAATTTCAACTTTACTAAGAATAGAATGCTAATTAAATTGGCAGCTGTTTTAGAAAAATGGATAATAAGGAATTCGGATGTAGTAATAACAATATCCTCGCATTTAGAAAAAATGGTCCAAGAAATTGACCCGCTTAAAAAAGTAATAACTATAGAGAATGTGCCAATTTTCGAACTATGCGACATGACTACTAAAGAAGATATAAAGAACCTTAAGAAAAAATTCAATATTGAGAACAATAAGGTTGTGCTGTATACTGGTACATTCGAATATTATCAGGGTTTAGATTTATTATTAAAGAGCGCTATGCTTATTATCGAGAAAATTAAGAGCATAAAATTTCTGCTAGTCGGCGGAGAGCCAAAAAAGATTAGAAAAATTAGATCTCTTGCAACTTCGCTCGATATTAATGATTATATAGTGATTACTGGAAAGCAGCCAATTAGCGAAATCCCAAAATTTATGGAAATTGCTGATGTTCTTGTATCTCCACGAATTGTCGGAACAAATGTACCGTTAAAGATTTACACTTATTTGAAATCTGGTAAGCCGATGGTTGCTACAAATATTGTAACCCATACCCAAGTTTTAGATAAGAATGTCGCATTACTCGTTGATCCGGAACCCAAAGCATTTGCAGAAGGGATTATCAGAATCCTCAAAGATAAAAAATTTGGAGAAAAAATGGGTATGGAAGGAATAAAATTGGTTAATGCGAAATACGGTTATGATAATTTTCTATTAATGACAAAACAAGTATGTGATTACATCAGAACTTTAATTTTAGGTTAAGAATGTGTGTAGCATCTGCGGCATATGCGATCAAAGTGATAGTAATGCTGTTGATAAGACTGTATTGTCAAAAATGTGCGAAGTTATAAAAAAAGGGATCTGACGACCATGGAATTTTTTTAGTAATCATATTCAATTAAGCCATAGACGCCTAAGCATCATTGACTTAGAGGGCGGTCATCAGCAAATTCATAATGAAGTGTACCCTTTAGAATTTAGATCCTTTGCTTAGACTCAAACTTTCTTTATGAACGCCACAATTTAGCCAAAAAAATTATTGATATGGCCATCAGAGAGAAGTAAAATACAAAGAATTGCTTATCCTGTAATGCTCGGTGATAAAATAAATGAGCACTCTTTGGGCGCGCACTCCCTAGGAAAAAAATCACCTTCTCATTATCGTACGGGTTTGGATCAGGGAAATTATTGACATCGTAAATTAAAACACGAATTTTATGGTAACCTTCTTCTGCAGTCCATGTATTTCTAGTCACTATGTCCTGTGTAGAAAAATGGGGTGAAGTAGGTTTATCGCCACGGAATAATATTCCACTGAAAAATCTTCCATCTAACCAGAAACCCACGTAAGCTATATGGCGCTCGCGCGAGTATGTCGTGTTCTTCAAGGTTACAGTTGTATGAATGATTACTTCATCCCCTGTTGCAGGTGATTCTGGCGTTATCCAGACTTTCGTAATCGCCCAATCGTTTAAAATTGGCTCCACCACTTTATAATGTATCAATGCGGTATCCATCACTGTAGCCAGATGCTGGCTAGAGCTGATATGCAATTTAATCTTAAGTGAATGATCCCCATGCTGGCTGGGGGCTACAAGCTGTAGTTCAAATGGATAGATACCCTTGCCCTCCAGCTGAATTCTATCACTCATAAATGGGGGGCTGGAGATCCAGAGTTCGATGGGATCAAAATCTTTGTTAGCTTGTGGTGGAATATCGTACTGAATATTAACTGTTAAGTTATATGATTGATTCACGTCGACAGTGTATACTGGATGGGGCATTATCTGAACTTGGAACGAGGCTGAAGATAGTGGGATATGGCCTTGAATAAATATAATTAATAAGAAAGACATGAATAGTTGTTTTTTTTCAATCATTTTGCCCCATCTTTCTTATTAGCTACTGCAGGTAAGTGAAATATTAACTCTTCAGTATTTTTCCTAGCATAATCAGCAGAGTACGCATCAATCATATCGAGATTGTCACTATTTGCGACGAAATTCTAAATCATCATATTACTGAATTTGATTTAACTAACGAGCATTCTACAGCTATTTGATCTATCTCTGAGACACAAAATTCGATTCCAAAATTTATTAAAAGTCGTTAGGATGATTAAAAATGGAATAGAAACCCATAATCCTTTCACCTTTCAAAACTCAGCGCGCGTTTTTGGAAAATAAAAGAGCAACATTCCTATCATAAAAACTGAAATTGCGGAAAAAATAGTCCTGAACAGATGAAGCAATAATATGCGAGGGAAAAAATTTCCTAAGAATCCAACTTGAATTAAAAAATTGATCAGGTTTGATAGGTAGACCGAGGCAAATAAATCTCCCCAAGTTTCTCCCCAATAATGTATGTAGAACATAAAGCAGAAAATCTGGAGCAAATGGAGCTCAAGAAATCTTCGAGTCTTGCTGATCGCCAATGCGATGAAAGGAGTAAACCATGCAAAGAATTGTGCATGGAAATAAGAAGTTGCGTAAAATAATAGTAAGGCCATCAATGGAAACTTCCATAAATTGTCAAAATCTTTTTTTCTAAAATAAATATAATAAAGCGTCAGGAGAACATAGCCTGCAATAAAAATATAGATAGTATGCCCAGAAGCCATAATGATGCGCATATCTAGCACAAAATTTACGAAGGGCGTTTCAAAAAATTTCAAAACATTCAAATTTGGAGTTCCAAAAATAATCAAGGTGGCAATACCAAATAAAAATACGGCACTTCCCATTAGTAGCAAGGCAGCTCTCTTCTTAAGGCTTTTTCCTAGATAGAAAATAAAAAATGGTAAGAACATTAGTGGGTAAATTCTACCGTAAATGCCTAATCCAAGTGAAAATAAGGCGAGATATGGTCTATTTCTTTTAGCAAAAAATAGGCTAAGTAAAATGAAGAAAATTGTCACAGTTTCGTGTCTGCCAAATATGTAAGTAGCGAAGATTACTATAGGATTCACCATCCAGAACTTAAAAGCTAAAACTCCCTCTTTCTTTTCTTCAAGAAGATGTAGAAATAAGAATGCTGAAGCAAAATCAAAAATTAGGTAGGGGATTTTAAAGAGAAATATTGATCTATAGGCCAAATTATTACCAGCAAATTCTAGCCAAAAAGAATCAGGGACACTATGTGTGGTTTGAGGCCAAAGAAGAATTTTTTCCAAAGGTAATATGGATTGATAGGCGAGTAGGAATAAAGATTGGATTAATTCTGACAAATGATAGAAAGATGGGTATTCGCCTCCACTTATGATTAAATAGGACCTGTGATATGTACTAAGCAGATCGCCATGAAAAACGAATGGCATGAAAATAAATCTGATCAGAAGGCCAATCATAATCCATTTATACAGAGTTTGTGGAAATGATGGATCTTTTAAATAAGTTTGCGGAATAATTTTTGAAAAACAATTCCTAATGTTTTTGATCGATAGTTCTGTCAAGCCTCGACCCCTAATAGTATTCTTTAGAGCGTAATCCCGCCTATTCAAATTTCTTGTAATTTCTTAGCTATTGGTTATATTTTAGCGAGTATTTATAAAATCATACCTTAATGACCATCACACGCTTACACTATGGTTAAGTATGTTGCTTGTCGGATAGATTTTGAATTTGCGCACATGCTTACGACTAAACCTCTGGAAGAAATATTTCCGGCAACTTAACCATCTCGAATAGATAATTTTAGAAAAGTTAAAGAATTTTAGCACAGTCATTTTAATTTGGGCGGTAATAATATCGTTTCTTTTCATTATTATACGTAAAAGGTTTTTTTGTGCAAGCGCAGTCAATCAATCTAATTAAAGATTAATTTATCTGGTTAATGCAATAATATCTTGTACCAAATCAATTTGGTAAAGTAATTTAAGCACGTTTTTATAAATAAATATAAAAACAAGGGGAGGTTTTTTGGCGTCTTACGATTCTGAAAGTGAATTTCCAGAAGAAGGGGAAGCTACAGAAGAACTGGAAACTATGCCGAAAAGAAGAGTATACGTGGTCGTTGCGCTCTTCTTAGTCGCGGTCATAGTTCTAGGGACTATATTTACCATCTTTGCCAGCGGTAGATTAGGTACTTGGGGACAACAGATAACAATAACACATTCACCGATTACTAAAGCATATGCTGGAGAAAAGATCGAAATAAGGGCTGAGGTAATTGGAGACCCTGAAAACGTTACACTTTCTTATTTAGTGAACCCAAATAATAGGACAGAAATCCCATATCGCACATTGACTTGGAGTAATGTCTATATGCTACTAGTTGGCGCAGGTGGTGAAGAATATTCATATACAATTCATGCAAACGAGGTTATTGGTGATGTGTACTATTATATAAAGGCAGCTGGGGAATATGGGCAATCTAAGGCTGAACCGATTAGAAAAATTTCAATTTCGGACTTTTACGTAGAAGTGTCTGACAGTGAACTTGAAGTATATACTGATAAACCGGGCAGCACCAAAGTGAGCATTAAATCTATAAATGAGTTTGAACGAGAGGTGTCGCTCAAAGTTATTGACCTTCCGGGAGGTCTTATTGCTGAGTTTAATCCTTCCACAGTAAGTCTAGCCGGCGGAGCGGCAGAGTCGACTCTCGAAATTAGGATGGCATCCGATCAGTATGTGCCTGGCGGTCACCATGCGGTTTCGGTTAAAGGAGAATCAGTCACATATGCTCTAGGAACTACTATGAGTATCGCAAGGGAATCTAAGGACTTCACTGTCACAGTACCAGATTTTACATTCACAATTTCTCCTACATCCCAAGAAGTAAAGAAGTCAGAGATTACCGGCACAACTAAGGAAAAAATCGTCTCATATGATATAGATCTGACCTTGCGTTATGGATTTCAAGGAAACCTATCTTTAAATGTCGCTGGTTTGCCCTCGGAAGGGGCCGATCATCGCTTTATTCTGACCAATGACGAGTTTCTTGTTACTGGTACGACTGATATAGAACTACAAGTCATTGTTAAACCAGGCGCACCTACAGGCGCTTACACATTAACTGTATCGATAGTTGGGGAAGGACACGAAAGGGAAAAACTTGTTACGTTGTCGATTACAGGGACCTACCTTTATCGCTAATACTTCTTTTCATTCCAAATATTTACAGCGAGCCATATTGCGAATGCTAAGCTATTGTACCTAGGGCGCGCACTAATTACTTTATGAGTTAAGTTATGTTATCTTGCGTGTTGTACCTTGGCGCGCATATTTACAAAACCTGCTCAAGTAGTGAAGCCCGAAGTCTCAAGTCACCGATGTAGCATATTGATCAAGCATTGACTCATCTTGCTCAATCTACCCAAGAGATTAAGCCCCTTTAAGATTAAATAGTTATTCAGTTATAAAAAAACCGATGAAAATTGTCTCATAAAAAGGATGATTCATCGCGAAGGCAATTCTTGAAAATGGTAGCCTCGTTTGTTTCAGGGGCTATCGTGGCTGGCGCAGGATTATATGCAATGCGCCCTCCTGCGAGTCCGGCTGTAACGCAGACTGTGACGAAGACAGTTGGTACCAGCGACCAAGAAGAATTGAAGATGCGCCGATATGCAGCGATAAGCGATCTTGCTGAACTACCGTATTTTGATGTGGCCGAGAATGGGTTGCTTCACCTCACTTTAAAAAGCCTTGAGGGAGGGATCGATGGCCACGTCCATTTCGCGCTTAACGCTTTAATGGGGCCAAAGCCTGACCTATTAAAGCAGCATCCCGAAACCAAGTACTACCTTGATTTGAATGACCAAATCTCACTTGACTGCTATATGGCCGAAAACCAAACTGAAAAAGTCAAGACCGAAATGAAGAATAGCATAGTTAATATGCTCCTCCCCTCTGGCAGCCCGATGACCGTGACTCACACCATTCCCAATTTACTAGCTGAAATGGATCTACTCGGCATAGAGAAGGCCGTGGTCTTTCCGATTGCTTATGGGTTTCCATTTGGAGATGACATGACGGACTGGTACCTTCATGCAATTCAAGAATCGGGTAAGCAGGATCGATTCATCGTCTGCGGTAGCGTCAAGCCGACCTCGAAACACGCGGTTCAGAAGGTTGACGAATATGCGTCGAAGGGATTGAAAGGAATCAAGATGCATCCTGTTTTTGCGAGATTCTATCCGAACGACAAAGCTGCTTGGCCTTGCTACGAGGCCATCCAAGGACACAACCTGCCGGTGCTTATTCACTGTGGCCGCGCAGGAGACCAGAAAGTAGCTAAAGGAATCGCTTCTGAATTCTACAACGAAGATCACTCCGATGTGAAATACTACGAGGAGCCGATTTCCGCATTCCAAGACCTAAGATTCGTTCTTTGCCATTCTGGCGCATTGCAGAATGAAGAGGCGATTGAGATCGCGAAGAAATACAGTAATGTATGGCTCGATATTCAGGGACAAAGCGTTCAAAACATAAGGAGAATGATCAGCGAAGTAGGACCGGAGAGATTAATGTGGGGCTCCGACTATCCTTTCTACCCTGAAGCAGTCATATTGGCGAGGCTACTGGTTGCCACTGAGGATGACCGAACACTATGCCGATCGATTCTCTCAGAAAATGCCAAACGCTTCTGGGGAATCACTTCCTGAGCTGTAGCGCTTTCTATCTAATTTTCTCTATCTCCAGATTTAACTCATATTGTGATGAGATTAAGGGAGAGAAATTCATAAAAATTTCAAATAATTAGAAAAATTGCTTAAGATTTACGCCATTTCCTTACGACAAGAATTGTTGAAAAGACTCCGAATAGGCCGATTAAGGCTAGGTAAGTCGCTAGAATCGCGAGATTGTTAACGGGCGTGTAGTATCCTCCAATTGGAGGGGAATCATAATACCTCAAAAGGAGGGCGTTAATATCAGGGTCGATTTCGGTTACAGCCAGCTACTCATATATCCGAGCCAACGGCCACACCATGTGCCTCATCAACATATCCCGAGTCCCATGTTCTCGACCGAATTAATGTTGGTTGAACCTAGGCCAGCACGTACGCTAGGGACGTGCTTAATACGAGGATTGCCAGAAATGCGGCCATATGCCTGTGATGCTTCAAGCGAATACACCCGATCAGTAATATGCCCAAAATTTATTTTTTTAGAATTTTAAAGTAGAAATAATCTAAAGGGCATCGTCTAGGCACGCGCGCTCTTGTGAGTCATGGGCTCGACTGCGCAGTCGGGCCTGGGTCAGGGATATGTATAAACCGTCTCGCCAGTGGTTGAATTAACAATCTCCAAAGCCTCGATATCCAACAGGATGATGTTCAGAGGCTGATCCAAAGTTGCCGTTGCCAAGTTCAGGTCAAGTTCCCCGGTGGGATCAGTGTTTCGCCAATTCTCAAAAGCTTCAGCTATAGCGTCCTCGTATCCTGCCTCTATCTGTTCCTGAGTCATTATAAATCGAGCTGTATCTCCATCGTCGCCGCCATCAATAATGGTCACGAAAGGTCCGCCAGGATCGTATGGCGGTGTTGGAGCATTCAGAACCTGTTCAACGTAGATCTCAAAAAAATCGCTACCTCTATCGCCGACCGTTATATCGTTTCCTCCAGTATGAGTAGCGTTGTCGTTACCATCTCCCAGCCTTATCGTGTCGTAGAAGGGGCTATCCTTCACATAATCATTACCCGATCCTGCATCGACATAATTCTGGATGCCAGCTTGCGTGAGGTCAACCACGTCGTCGCCAGAAAAAGCCCGGACTTGAGTGTTCAGTTGATCATAGGCGACCAAATAGTCATCGCCCTTCGTTCCCTTGATGACTTCGATATCCGCATGCCAGGGCTTTCCCGGATTTTTCGCTCCTACCGAGGTCAATCCCATAAGGAGGATAACGCAGATCAGGAAAACAGCTATGGCTCTCACATTCTCTCCCTCCCCAGGTTATACATTGGAACGCAAGCTAGTATGGTATTCCCTTTTTCCCATTTATTGCTTAGTATATTGAGGTAGCAGTATTTACCGGATGGAAGATTATTTCTTTGTCCAGAAAAAACGCTCATGATGATGGCTACAACCTTTGACATGACCAAATTCGTAACAGCTAATATCCCATGCATTTGGTTATTTTTCATTTCATTTTGCAACCGATTTTGATCAAATCATTTATTATAGCTAGTTATATTTAAGTGACTTATTAACTCACATAGTAACTTAAATATAACTTCTTATTAATAGAAATTTACTCGGGATATTTATCGCATAAGCAAAGTTTCATATAATTTATTAGTGAGATAGCAACTTGTTATGCTACAATATCTTAATGTCGGGTTGAATAATAATGTCGAGAGTTCGCCTCACAAAGATTAGAGCGATATTGGTTGT